>CAYYZZ010000054.1:0-10855 GCA_964476235.1 uncultured Streptomycetaceae bacterium
TCGTTGTACGAGCCGAAATTGACCTTACGCAGCTTCGCGTAATCGAGCCCGTAGACCTTCAGGAAGTCGCGCGTCATTTGCTCGCCGGTGTTCCCCTTCTGCTGGGTTGTTAGCACTTTCCCCTTGATGTCCGCACCTGTCTTGATGCCGGCATCCGCGAGCGCGACGACGTGGAAGTACTGGAAGTAGAGCGTGGCAATATGGCACACATTGTCGGTCTTTTGCTTGAACGGGTCGTTGCCGTTCACGCCGTCATACGTAGAGACCGAGTTGCCGAAGCCCATCTCCGCCTTGTTGTTCTGCACGCCCAGCACGTTGGAGATGCCGGCACCCGGCGCCACGCGGACGCTTGTTCCCGGAACGTTTTTCTCGACGATGGTTTGGATGGCAGCGGCCAGCGGGTACCACGAGCCGCCTTGCGGCCCGGACATGATCCTGATCATCTGCGCGGCGGCAGGGGCGCTCAGCAGGGCGGCCGACAGCGCCAGCGCACACAACCGTCCCAGGCGAATGGCAGACATGATCCTCTCCTTTGAAGTGGCCCGCGCTGCCGCGGTGCGGCGCGCGATTATCGAGTCCAGATTGTGTGGCCGCAGCCCGGCTTCGTCAAGCGAGCAAGCCGGTCAGCGTTGCAGGTAAGGCTTCACCCACCCGAGGCCTGCGTCCGTCGTGGTTTTCGGCTTGTACTCGCAGCCGATCCAGCCCGCGTAGCCGATGTGGCCGAGGTGCTCGAACAGGAAGGGGTAATTGATCTCGCCGGTGCCGGGTTCGTTGCGTCCCGGGTTGTCGGCGAGCTGCAAGTGGGGAATGAGCTTGAGGTTGGCCTCGATCGTGCGGGCGAGATCTCCCTCCATGATCTGCATGTGGTAGATGTCGTACTGCACGAACAGGTTGTCCGAGCCGACCGCCTGGATGATATCGAGTGCCTGCTTCGTGTAATTCAGGAAAAAGCCCGGGATGTCGCGGGTATTGATCGCCTCGATCAGCAGCTTGATGCCGGCGTCCTTCAGCCGCGGCGCCGCGTACTGGAGGTTCTTGATGAAGACTTCCCGCGCGTCGTTGGGGTCCACGTGCCGGGGGCGTATCCCGGCGAGGCAGTTCACCTGCTTGCAGCCCAGCGCGGTCGCGTACTCGATCGCCTTCGCGACCCCTTCCTGGAATTCCTTCGCGCGGCCGGGATGGCAGCCGATGCCGCGCTCTCCCTCGGCCCAGTTTCCGGCGGGGAGATTGTGCAGCACCTGGGCGAGCTGGTGCTTTTTCAGCTGCTCGACGATACGGTTCTTGTCGAGATCGTAGGGAAACAGGTACTCGACGCCGGTGAACCCGGCTTTCGCGGCCGCGGCGAAGCGGTCGATGAAGTCGAGCTCGTTCCAGAGCATCGTGAGATTGGCGCAGAATTTCGGCATATGCGGCTTCGTCGTTCACTCGGGTTGAAGCCGCATTATAGATGGCGCATGCACCAAACCACCCCGCCTGCAAATCCTCACCCCCGCCCCTCTCCACCAGCGGAGAGGGGCGGCTCGAGCTTCCCCTTCTCCTCTTGGGAGAAGGGGAAGGGATGAGGGATGGCAGTCACCCCTCCTTGGCAAGGAGGGGCGCGCAAGAAATTCCCCTCCTCGATTGAGGAGGGGTGGCACGGAGTGACGGGGTGGTGGCGTCTACGCGCGGGCGAGGGCGGCCTTCATCCGCTCCGGCGTGATCGGCACGCGGCGGATGCGCACGCCGGTCGCGTCGAAGATCGCGTTGGCGATTGCGCCGGGCACCGTGCGATGTGACGGCTCGCCCGCACCCTGCGGGGCCATTTCCGGTCGGTTGATCAGCACGATGTCGATAGCCTCCGGCGCGTCGGCCAGTTCCAGGATCGGGTAACTCGCCCAGTCGATGCTCGCGACGTTGTTCTCAGTGAACCGCACTTCCTCGAACAGCGTGCGCGAGGTTGCGTGGACTATGTTGCCCTCGATCGTGAGCTTCAATCCGCCCGGGTTGATGATCTGGCCGCAGTCGTGGGCAACGGTGAACTTCTTCGCCCAGACGCGCCCGCTCGCGCGCTCCACCTCGACCTCGGCGATGACGGCGACCACGGTGCCGTTGCGCTCGGTATAGGACACGCCGCGCCCGTGCATGATGTCGCCCTTGCCGCGGTTCGGGTTGGGGCGCGCCTGCCAGCGCGCCTTTTCCGCAACCGCCTTCACCACTGCCGCGTGCCGCGCGTCGTGAGACAGGTAACGCAGCCGGAACGCGACGGGATCGGCGCCAGCGGCATGCGCGACTTCATCGATGAACGATTCACTGGCGAAGTGCGTTTCCGGCCCGAGCGGGTCGCGCAGGTGGCTCACGCGCAGAGGCGAGGCGCGGTCGAGCATGGGTGGGATCGTTTCCCACCCGCAGCGCTTGTTGGTGAAGTCGTACACCTCGGACGGGTGCGAGAAAATGATGGTCGGCTTGGGCGTGTAGCCGATGAGCTGTCCGGCCAGCGTGTCCTTGGGGTCGGACTCGTTAGTCGCTACCTCCTGGCGCGTGAATCCCTTGCCATAAAACTCGTAGGAGACCACGTTGCCGGATGCGTCGAGCCCGGCACGGCCGCGGAACACCGCCGCGGGACCCTTGGGATCCCAACCCGTTCCCTCGTGCCGCATGTATTGCACGCGCACCGGGCGGCCCGTGAGCTTGGAGAGCAGGGTGGCATCGTGCGCTGCGTCACCGGCGTCGTTGCGGCCGTACGAGCCCGGGCCCATGACCCAGGTCGCGCGCACCTTTTCGGGAGGCAGCCCCGCCATCTTCGCGCAGCCGGCGCGCCCGAAATGCGATTTCTGCGACCCGGTCCACAGCCGCGCCTCGCCGTCCCTGACGTCGGCAATCGCGCACGCCGGGCCCATGCTGGCGTGTGACTGCAGCGGCCATTCGTACTCCGCCTGCACCACGCGTGCCGCCCCTTTCAGCGCCGCCTCGACGTCGCCCTTGTTGACGGGCGTGCCTTTGCCGTTCGCCTTGGCTTCACGGATATGCTGGTAGAGCTTTTCCATCGGCGGGAACGGAGTGCATTGCGCGGTCCACGTGACTTTCAGGCTCTCGGCGGCGCGCACGGCGTCCCATTCGCGCTCGGCGACGACCGCCAGGTAATCCTTCTCGCGGATCACGCGCGCGCCGGGAATGCTCCGGATCGACCCCTCGTCCACCGACACCGGCGTGCAGCCGGCATTGGGCGGCCGGATGACGCGCCCGTGCAGCATGCCTTCGACCCTGACGTCGGTGATGTACTCGGCGCGTCCCAGCACTTTCTCGGCGACGACTTTCTGCGGGAACGACTTGCCGACAACTTTGTATTCGGACGGATTCTTGGGCTGCGCCTGGCCTTTCACCGACAGCGGATTGCCGAAGCGCTTGTTCCAGTCGAGCTTGTGGTGGAAGTGCTGGCCGCCGATCAGCTCGCCGTAGCTGACTTTCTGCAAGGCGTAGCCGGGGACCATTACAACGCCGTTCTCGACCGTCAGCTCGCTGACGGGGACACCGAGTTTCTTCGACCCGCGCTCGACCAGAACACGGCGCGCTTCGGCGGCGGCATGCCTCAGCGCCATGCCGCCCAGCTGGATGCCGGTGCTGCCGGAGGCGCCGCCCTGGTTGCAGGAAGTCGCAGTGTCGCCCATGTCCACGCTGACCTTGTCGAAGGCGACGTCGAGCTCCTCGGCGACGATCTGTGCGATCGCGACGTCCACGCCCTGGCCCATGTCCATCTTGCCGAAGAAGGCGGTGACGCGGCCGTCGGGCAGGATCGCGATCCAGGAATCGAGCTGGTCGGGCATGAGCGGCGGCTTGCCGCCCAGGGTCGCGTTGATCGAGATGCCCTGGCTCATCGCTGTGGCGACGGCGCCGGGTATGGACACGCTGACGACGAGCGAGCCGGAGGCTTTCAGGAAATCACGACGGGTAATCGGGTTCATGTCGGTCTCCTTATGCCGTCAATCCGGCCGCGCGCTTGATCGCGCGCATGATCGCCATGTGCGTGCCGCAACGGCACTTGATGCCGGTCATGGCCTGCCGGATCTCCGCGTCGGTCGGCTTGGGATTGTTCTTGAGAAAGGGCGCGGCGGTCATGATCCAGCCGGACGTGCAATAGCCGCATTGCGGCACCTGTTCGGCGATCCAGGCCTGCTGTAGTGGATGGGGTTTTTCCGGGGTTCCGAGCCCCGCGAGCGTGGTGATGCGCTTGCCGGAGACAGCGCTGACCGGCATCACGCATGAGCGTACCGGTGCGCCATCGACATGCACCGTGCAGGCGCCGCACTGCGCCTTGCCGCAGCCGAACTTGGGACTGGTGAAGCCCAGCTCCGAACGGAGCGCGTATAAGAGCGGCATCGCCGGGTCGGCATCGACCACGGCCGGTTTACCGTCAACGACGAAATTGATTCTCTGGTTCATGGCGGTCTCCTCCTGAGTGCGCTGTCGCACACTAGCGCCGATGCGATGGCGATGTCAATCACTCCACCGTGCAAGGGACTCATCGGGCCGCTGCGTGGCGAAGGTGACAAGTCGACGCGCGGCATTAAGCCGTCGCTTCAAGTTGTTTCAGGAATGCGCGGATTCTTTTGGCGTTTGTCCCAAGATCGCTGCCCCCGATGCGGGACATCGAGCGGACATCCAGGCGGCTGCCATTTCCCTCTGCCGCGATGCGGATCACGACGTCGTCCTTGAACCGGAACCAGAACGTCGTTGCGGTGGCTTCTATCCTGCCCTGTGCCGGCTCGGCTGCCACAATGTGCCAACCCATGTTGCGGGCTGCCGCCAACGCGCGTTCGAAGGCTTGCGCGGGCGGCAGGTTGAGCAGCGCGGGCTTGATGTCCGGATAGGCCGCTTTCTGTGCCTGTGCGAGTTTGGCGCCCGCGTACGCTGCGCCATTCGGCGCCTTCTGCCGCGTTGCGAGAAGCGCAATGAATTGCGGCGGATTATCAGTATCGGTCGTGATGTCGTGTATGCGCGGCACTGGGCTTGCGGTCCGTTGAAGGTTCCAGCTGGGAAGAACCAGGGCGACGGCGATGGCCATCCCTATGACGCTTACCGTTGAGTGTATGGCCGCGCGTGTAATCGCGGCAAGCACCAACGCCACCAGCGCCACAACGCCCGCGCCGGCGCCGACATAGACTGACCAGCGCAGGATCGCAAATCCCGTGCGGAGGTCCCAAACGCCCATTGCGTAGCCGAAACCTGAACTCGCAGCTATCAGCGCGCACAGGAGCGCGACTCCGGCGCCGGTCCAAGCCATCAGTGCCGTCACTGTCGCAAGGTGAGTTTTTGTCTGAGCCACGGTCAAATCGTAACACTCGGCGTTCCCGCTTTGTTCCGAAAGGGGCGGCATGCGCGCCGATGCCCCGCTATAATCAACCGCGGTCATGGCACAAGCCAAAAAACGAATCGCCGGCATCCTGCTCGCCGCGGGCACGGGCTCGCGCTTCGGCGGTGAGAAGCTGCTCCATCCGATGCCGGATGGCGTGGCGATTGCCGCGCACGCCGCGCGCAACCTGCTCGCTGCCGGCCTCGACGTTACCGCAGTGGTGCGCTGGGGCGATTTCCCGCTCTACGACATGCTGGAACAGGAGGGCTGCCAGGTCACGATGTTCCAAGGCGCGTCGCGCGGCATGGGCGCAAGCCTGGCGCACGGTATCGCGCAGGCGCGCGGCGCGGACGGCTGGGTGGTCGCGCTGGCCGACATGCCGCGCATCGACCCCGCGACGATCCGGAAGCTCGTCGCGGAGTTGGAAGGGGGCGCGCTGATCGCTGCGCCGACCCATAAGGGGGAACGCGGCCATCCCGTCGGGTTCGGAGCCGGGTTGCGCGACGAGCTGGTTGCGCTCGATGGTGACCACGGTGCCCGCGCGGTGCTGGAACGTCACCGCGAGGCGGTCAAACTCGTCGAGTGCGATGACCCCGGTACCCTGCTCGATATCGACCGCAAGGGCGATCTACGGTCGGATAAAGCGTGACGTGAAGCGGCGTGACATGATGGCGCGTGACGTGATGCTGCGTGACGTGGTTTAGCGTTATCGGTCTTGCCGTTACCGATGGTGCTCCAGCCTCGCCGTATCAGGTCACGCCTCACCATGTCACGCATTCCCATGTCACGTTTCATCTAGTCACGAATCGTAAAACGCACGTTGAAGCGCGTGTGCCGCCACAACCAGGCGAGCGCGAGGAAGAACAGCGTGAAGGCGAGGGCGGCGTACCATTCCAGGATGTTTTCCAGCCGGTTCTTGAGGTCTTCGCTGCCCAGCAATGGGGGCGCGAATACCTGGATCAAGCCGATGGCGAGCGTGATTACGCAAAGCACGACCAGCCACCGGTCGAGCCGCGCGGGCAGGACGATAGCGCCGGCGCGAGCCAGCCGCCACAACGCGCCGCTTGCGATCAGCATGCTGAGATACGTGAAGCCGAAGTAGAGAATAACCCCGTAGCGCCGCATCCAGCGGTAGGCCAGTCCCTCGGTGCCGAGGAAGGTGCCGTAGAGCACGAGGAATGCCCCCGCCAGCACGCCCAGCCAGGGCAGCACGCGAAGCCACCCGCGCGCGTCCGCCTGCAATCCCTTCAGCCAGGCCGCGCACAGCATCCAGGTCAAGGCCTGCAGCACGGCCGCCGGCAGCACCAGCGCGCGGAACACGTGGTTCGGGAGATCGTGCCGTGCGGCGCGGCTGATTGAGACGCAGCCGTCCAGGAAGGGATTGCACGGTGGGACGAGGTCGAGCGCAAACGCAAGCCACAGCGCCGCCACTGCCGCAATCGCAGGCAGGAGCCCGCCGATGAGCGGGAGCGGCCACAGTGAGCTTGCGGGCCCTGGGAGACCGTTCATATCCTGATGATGTTAACGCGATTTCTTGACGGTGGTGGAGGCGGATGCGAGACTCGCCATCAGTAGCAGTTAGCTCACAGCTATTAGCTAACAGCTAACCGCCAACCGCTTGGAAGATACATGAAACGCTTCGAAGGAACGGACACTTACGTTGCAACCGACGACCTGATGATGGCCGTCAACGCCGCGTTGATACTGGAGCGCCCGCTGCTGGTCAAGGGGGAGCCCGGCACCGGCAAGACCATGCTGGCGATCGAGATCGCCAGGGCGCTCGGGCGGCACCTCTACGAGTGGCACATCAAGTCCACCACCAAGGCCCAGCACGGACTCTACGAGTACGACGCGGTGTCACGGCTGCGCGATTCGCAGCTGGGCGATCAGCGCGTGCACGATATCAAGAACTACATCGTGCAGGGCATGCTGTGGAAGGCGTTCACCGCCGACTCGCCGGCGGTGCTGCTGATCGACGAAGTGGACAAGGCCGACATCGAGTTCCCCAACGACCTGCTGCGGGAACTCGACCGCATGGAATTCTACGTCTACGAGACCCAGGAGCTGGTCAAGGCCAGGCACCGGCCGCTGGTGTTGATCACCAGCAACAACGAGAAGGAGCTGCCCGACGCGTTCCTGCGGCGCTGCTTCTTCCACTACATCCGCTTCCCCGACCACGAGACGATGGAGCGCATCGTCCGCGTGCACCATCCCGACATCAAGAAACAGCTGCTGCGCGAGGCGCTGGAGGCGTTCTTCGAGATCCGCGAGGTGCCGGGGCTGAAGAAGAAGCCTTCGACATCCGAGTTACTCGACTGGCTGAAACTCCTCATGGCGGAGGATATCCCGCCCGAGGCGCTGCACAGCCAGGATAGCCACAAGATCATCCCGCCACTGCACGGCGCGCTCATCAAGAACGAGCAGGACGTGCATTTGTTCGAGCGCCTCGTCTTTATGTCCAGGCGAAAGCCCAATTGAACCGCCAAGACGCCAGGGAGCATTCAAAGGCACAGAACACCAAACGGGCCGATCGCCTCGGCGGTTTGATGCGGGATCTGTAGTTTTTGAATGACGTTTGGCGTCTTGGCGGTTGGAGTCCGGGGATTGGATCTGTAGTTTTTGAATGCCTTTTGGCGTCGTGGCGGTTCAATAGATGTTGATTGAGTTTTTTCTCAAGCTGAAAGAAGGCGGCGTCCCGGTCTCGATCAAGGAGTTCCTGACCCTGATCGAGGCGCTGGCGAAGCGCGTCGCGTTCGGCAGCATGGAGGAGTTCTATTACCTCGCGCGCGCCGCTCTCGTGAAGGACGAGAAGTACTACGACCGCTACGACCGCGTGTTCGCGGCTTACTTCAAGGGCATCATCGCGGTGGACGGCATCGAGTTGCTGGTTCCGGAAGAGTGGCTGAGAAAACTGGCGGAGAAGATCCTCACGGAAGAGGAGAAGAAGCTCATCGAGTCGCTCGGCGGCTGGGACAAGCTGATGGAGACGCTGAAGAAGCGTCTCGAAGAGCAGAAGGGGCGTCATCAGGGCGGGAGCAAGTGGATCGGGACCGCGGGCACGTCGCCGTACGGCGCCTTTGGCTACAACCCGGAAGGCGTGCGCATCGGCCAGCCCGAGTCACGCCACCGCCGCGCGGTGAAGGTGTGGGACAAGCGGGAGTTCAGGAACCTCGACGACACGGTCGAGTTGGGCACTCGCAATATCAAGGTCGCGCTGAGGCGCCTTAGAAAGTTCGCGCGCATCGGCGCGCCCGAGGAGCTCGACCTCGACGACACCATCCGCTCGACCGCCAAGAACGCCGGCTGGCTCGACCTGAAAATGGTCCCGGAGCGGCACAACGCGGTGAAGGTGCTGTTGTTCTTCGACGTCGGCGGCTCGATGGACGACTACATCCGCATCTGCGAGCAGCTGTTTTCCGCCGCGCGCGTGGAGTTCAAGCACCTCGAGTACTTCTACTTTCACAACTTTCTCTACGAGCGGGTGTGGCGCGACAACCGGCGCCGCGCCGCCGAGCGGTTAGCCACCTGGGATGTGTTTCATACGTATCCACATGATTACAAAGTTATATTCGTGGGAGATGCGACGATGAGCCCGTACGAGATCGCCTATCCCGGCGGCAGCGTCGAGCACACCAACGAGGAAGCGGGCGCGGTCTGGATGCAGCGCCTGCTGACGGTTTATCCCAACACGGTCTGGCTCAACCCGCAGCCGGAAGCAGTGTGGGATTACCACGAATCCATCCGCATCACCCGCCAGTTGATGGGTGAGCGGATGTTCCCGCTGACGCTGGAGGGGCTCGACCGCGGGATGCGGCTCTTAAGCAAGACGCATTAATGGACAGGATTAACAGGATTCAAACAACAAGCCCCAATCTTGTTTTAGATTTAACCCTGTAAATCTTGTAAATCCTGTCTATTGGTTGTTGACGGGTTTTAATCAACCCGGGCGCCGGACTGCTTGACCACCCGCGCCCACTTCGGAATCTCGGCGCGAATATGGCGGGCGAGCTCATCGGGGCTACTGCCCACGATCTCGATGCCCAGGCCGGTCAGTCGCTCCTGCACGTCGGGCTGTTTGAGTATCCGGACGATTTCGCCGTTGATCCTGCCGATGATCTCGCGGTGCGTGCGCGCCGGCGCGAGCAGGGCGTACCACGTCGCCGCCTCGAAACCGGCAACGCCTGCCTCGGACACCGTCGGCACGTCGGGCAGCGCGGGCGAGCGTTTCGCTCCTGCGACAGCCAGCAACCGCATCCTGCCCGCCTTGACGTGAGGCAGCGCGCCCGGCGCGGTCGGGAACCAGAGCGATACCTGACCGCTGATGAGATCGGCCTGGGCCTGGCCGATTACCTTGTACGGCACGTGTACGAGATCGACCCCGGCCATGGACTTGAAGAGTTCCATGATCAAGTGGCCCGAGGTGCCGCTGCCGGTGGAAGCGTAGTGGATCTGCCCGGGTTTCGCCTTCGCCAGCGCGATCAGTTCCTTTACCGATGCCGCCGGCAGCCTGGGGTTGGCGACCAGCACGTTCTGCACGATTGACACCAGCGATACCGGCGCGAAGTCCTTCACCGGGTCGTAGGGCGTCCTGGCGTAGAGGCTCGGATTGACCACGAACGAGGCGCTGCAGATATAGATCGTGTAGCCGTCGTTCGCAGCGCGCGCGACGATCTCGGCGCTGACGTTGCCGCCTGCGCCCGGCCGGTTGTCCACCACGACCTGCTGCCCCCAGCTCTCGCCGAGCTTTTGCGCGAGCAGGCGCGCGACCAGGTCCACGCTCCCGCCGGGAGCGAACGCGGCGACCAGCCGGACCGGCCTGTTCGGAAATTTCTGCGCGCTGCTTGCCGGGCCGGGAAGCCAAGCCAGGATCGCCGCGCAGGCAATCAACCAACGTGACCTGACCATTGTTTCGAGACCCCCTCGTCGCGGCGCCGGGTGTCAGCCGCCGACTGTTATTTTTCCCATCTGCAGGAGCATGCCGAGTTCGTCGCGCATCACCCATTCCTCGGCGATTTTGCCATCCTTGAGGCGGAACTGCACGATCGCCGCCCAGTTGAGCTCCTGTTCCCCGGAAAGCCGCACCTCGCCGGCGCGGCTGCGGAATGTGTGGGGGCTCGCCCTGACGCGGTGAAGGATGCGCACCGATACCATGTCGCCTTCGGCCATCAGGCCGGACAGCTCGGAAGAAAACGCCGTGTAATCCTGCAGCACGGCACGCAGGCGCTGCATCGCGGCATCGACGCCGGTCACGTCGAACCCGGGGCGGTGCAATACGACGTCCGTCGCGAGCAGTTCCGGCATCAGGTCGATTTTCTTCTGGTCCAGGACTTCGTGGAAATAGCGTTCCACGACGGTCTTATTGCGGCTCTCCTGTGCCCTGGGCACGTACGGTGCTTGCGCCATGATGAATGGGTCCTTAACCGGCGCGCCGCGCCTTTTCGGCGATTTTCGCGGTGAATTTTACGTTGTCTATGACGGCGCGCTCGTGGATGCCTTCGCTGATCCTGTCCACGCCGTCGTGCGCCGAGA
>CAYYZZ010000054.1:10955-13024 GCA_964476235.1 uncultured Streptomycetaceae bacterium
ACGGCGCGCTCGTGGATGCCTTCGCTGATCCTGTCCACGCCGTCGTGCGCCGAGATCGAGAAGGTGAGCTTGCGGCCCTCGACCTTTTCAAGCTTCACGTCAACGGTCACGGTCAACCCGGGCGGCGTGGCCGCCAGGTGCGAGATATTGACATGGACGCCGAGCGACTGCTCGCGCGGCCAGTCGAGATGCGGGCGCAGCGCCTCGATGCATGCCCATTCCATCAGGCCGACCAGGTAGCCCGTGGCCAGTACCTGCGGCATCTGCTGAAACGCCTCCGACTCGGGATACAGGTGCGGGACGGTCTTGGTCGGAGGGATCTTGAACTTGAACTGATGGGTCAGGCCGGGCTTGAGCGTGTCCTTCATTGGGTCATGTGCAATGGATAACAACGGGTGCCGTTATTATCGCCCATCAGTCGTCACCCAGAACTGCGGGCGGCCTCCCAGCCGAGCATGACGGCTTTCCGGGTCCGTCCCCAGCGGTAATTACTCAGGTCTCCCGATTGCCGGATGACACGATGACAGGGGATCAGCCAGGCGACCGGATTGGCGGCGATCGCATTGCCCACGGCGCGCGCGGAGCGGGGGTGCCCGATGCGTTCGGCGATATGACGGTAGGTGGTGACATGGCCGGGACGCAGATTCAGCAGGGCGCGCCAGACCTGGATCTGGAAATTGCTGCCGTTGACCAGCAGCGCGAGCGGCCTGCCGGCCGGGGCCGACAGGCCCGGGAAAATGCGCTGGGCCAGCGTCGCGGTGCCGCCCGGGTCGTGCTGAAGCTCGGCGTGCGGCCAGTCCCGGCGGATCAGGGCTGCCGCATCCTTGTCATCGTCCAGGAAATGCAGGCCGCAGATGCCGCGCGCGGTGGCCGCGATCAAGGCTGGGCCGAAGGGGGAGGCATGTATGCCGTAGCGTATGGCGAGTCCCGCGCCACCCGACTTGTATTCGCCGGGCGACATCGCCTCCAGGGTCACGAAGAGATCGTGCAGCCGTCCCGGCCCCGACAGGCCGACTTCGCCGGCGAGGTCCAGCAGGTTGCGTGAGGCGTCGAGCCGGACCTTGGCGTGCTCCACGGTGAGGTATTGCAGGAACCGCTTGGGACTGACCCCTGCCCAGCGCGTGAACAATCGCTGGAAGTGATGCTCGGAGAGATGCACATGGCTGGCCGCCGCGGCGAGGTCGGGCTGGCTCGCGGTGGAACGTCTCAGGTATTCGATGGCGCGCGCGACCCGCTCGTAGTCCCGGGCCGCGGACCCGTGGGCCGGCATATCCTCAAGTGGGGTATCGATGAGTTTCATGCGCGCCAGAATACGGCGTGCGTGAAGCTTCCGCCACCCGTTTCTTGCTCAAACCACCCCCGCACTTTGCGCTTTCCCCTCCTTGGGAAGGAGGGGTGGCCGCATGGCGGCCGGGGTGGTCAGCGGGGCTGCTGCCGCCGGTCGCCGGTAGGCGGCGGGGCGGTCTGCAATACTTCGTCGATGGTGGTGAGCCCAGCCGCGACTTTCAGCGCGCCGCTGATCCGCAGCGGCTTCATGCCTTCCTTGTAGGCTTTTTCCTGCAGCGCGACCAGGTCGGTTTCGGCCGTGATCACCCGTCGCAACTCGTTCGTCATTATCATTGTCTCGTAGATGCCGATCCGTCCCATGTAGCCCGTCATGCGGCACTCGAGGCAGCCCTTGATGCCATAGGTGGTGCCCTTGGGCTTGGGCGCTTTCCACGGCGCCACCAGGTGCTCCCATGCCGAGTCCTCGATGTCGTGCTGCTCTTTGCAGTGAGGGCAGAGCGTGCGCAGCAGCCGCTGCGCCATAACGCCGAGGATGGTGGACTGCAGCAGGTAGGAAGGCACGCCGAGGTCGAGCATGCGGGTGATCGCCGAAGGCGCATCGTTGGTGTGAAGGGTGGAGAGCACGAGGTGTCCCGTGAGCGCAGCCTGTATCGCCATTTCAGCGGTCTCGAGGTCGCGAATCTCACCCACCATGATGACATCCGGGTCCTGGCGCATCAGCGTGCGTATGCCGCTCGCGAAGTCCACGCCGATCGAATGCTGGACCTGCATCTGGTTGAAGG
>CAYYZZ010000055.1:0-12972 GCA_964476235.1 uncultured Streptomycetaceae bacterium
CGCGGAATAAGCCCACCTTGCCCACGAACGGGTCGATCATCACCTTGAACACGTGAGCGAGCACGTGCTTCTTCGGGTCCGGCTCGGCGCGCACCGGCTGCGCGCCGGCGCCTGCTCCCTTCAGCAGCTGCGGCGGATTGCCCTCGGTGGGATTGGGCATCAGCTTCACGAAGACATCGAGCAGCTCGGCGACGCCGGCGCCGTTGCGCGCGGAAACGAAGCACACCGGGATCAGGTGCCCCTCGCGCAGCGCCTTCTCGAACGGGGCGTGCAGCTCCTCGGGGGACACCTCGCCCTTTTCGAGGTACTTCGCCATCAGCGCCTCGTCCACCTCGACCACCTGGTCCACCAGTGCGCTATGCGCTTCCTCCACCGAGGAGAAATCCGATTCGCCGGAGGGGTTGAAGAAGCAGTCCACCACGCGCTTGCCCCCGTCGGCGGGCAGGTTGATCGGCAGGCATTCGCGTCCGAAGGCGGCTTGCAGCCTGGCGAGCACCCCCGGCAGGTCCGTGTTCTCGGTATCGATCTTGTTGATGACGATCATGCGGCAGAGGTCGCGCTTGCCCGCCCATTGCATCATGCGGCTCGTGATCATCTCGATGCCGTTCTGAGCATTGACCACGATCGCCGCGGTTTCCACCGCCGGCAGCGCGCCGATCGCGCGCCCGATGAAGTCGGGCAGGCCCGGGGTATCGATCAGGTGCACGCGCGTGTCGCGGTGCTGCAGGTGCGCGGCCGCGGCGTTGAGCGAATGCTTGTATTGCTTCTCGAGCGGATCGAAGTCGCAGACCGTGGTGCCCTTGTCCACGCTGCCCGGGCTGTTGATCGCCCCGGCCTTCGCGAGCAGCGCTTCTACGAGCGTGGTTTTGCCCGAGCCGCCGTGACCGGTGAGTGCGATGGTGCGGATCGCTTCAGGAGAGAACCTGGGCATGATGCTCCTCCTCTTGTGGAACCTATCTTGTGAGTCCGCGCTACGCGCGGTCTCACAAGATAGGTTCCTAGGGGTTAGATCAGTATAGCGGGGCGCGCAGCGCGGGTTCAAGGCTAGAACCGATCTCAATAATAGGCGCGTGATGCGTTGTGGCCAGGACGGGAAGGATGCGAGGCGCACGGCGCAGACGCCCGTCCCGGCCGCAACCCGAAGGGGACGGGGCGACGAGCAACGGCCGATGGCCGTTGCTCGTCGCCCAGGCCAAGTTGAAGGAAGCGCAGGCGCAAGCGCCTGCTCAGAGGCGCATTTCGGTGTCGGGAACCCTTGCAATATCGACAGTTTGCTGCGGGTTCTCCTCCTAGAACTGCATCCCCATGAAGGGGTGGGGGCCCCTTCAATCCCCCAAAGCGCCTCCGTAGCACACGTGCCCATTATTGAGATAGGTTCTGACCCCATCCACGCTCCGGCTGCGTTCATAGGGGAGCACCGGTGGGATACCGGAGTACTTAACCCCAAGGAGACAAAGATGAATTGGAAGACCCTGGCCATCGCAACAATGCTGTTGTGCGGCGCAACCGGCACGGCCGGCGCGGTCGGCAACATCGCGGATGTGACGGTTTACGACCGCGCCGAGAACCGGACGCTGCCCGTCTATCGGCACGAGGGCCGCTACTACGTCGTGGGCCGGCCCGGCAACGAGTACCAGATCCGCGTGCGCAACCGCGGCGGCGCCGACATCCTCACCGTGGTGTCGGTCGACGGCGTCAACGCGGTCTCCGGCGAGACCGCCGACTGGAGCCAGACCGGCTACGTGCTGGGCCGCTACCAGAGCTACGACATCAAGGGCTGGCGCAAGAGCGAGCAGCGGGTCGCGGCGTTCTTCTTCACCGAGCACCAGAATTCGTACGCCGCCCGCACCGGCCGGCCGGACAACGTCGGCGTGATCGGGGTTGCGTTGTTCCGGAAAAAAATGGAACCGGAGGCGCGCATCGAGCTCTATCGGCCCCGGCGCGATGCGCCCGCCTCGGGACCGCGCGAGGACAGCTCGTATTCAGCTGCCGAAGACTCCCTGTCCGGAGCCGGAAGCGCGCGCTCGGCGGAGAGTGCGGCCGGGCCACGCCATGCGCCCCCCCAGCAGGCCCCGCAGAAGTCGGCCTCGCTCGGCACCGGTCACGGCCGCAGCGAGACTTCGCACATCACCTATACGAACTTCGAGCGGTCGACGGACCATCCCGAGGAAGTGATCGCGATCCATTACAACACCTACTCGAACCTGATGGCGATGGGCGTGATCCGGGCGCCGCGGATCGCGTTGCCGACGCCGTTTCCGGGGCAGTTCGTCCCAGACCCGCGTTGAATGAACTAGCCGCAAAGGCGCCATGACGCCAAGAAAACTGCACGGGCAAGACAAGGCGATACGGGGATCCGCTGGAGCAATTCTGGTCTTCATGCTCATGGAATTTCCCGGTGATAAATGATGAAGTTCTTGGCGCCTTGACGTCTTGGCGACTATTGGAAACGGGTTGCTGGTCTGCGGAGGCTCCCGCATACTGGCAACCCGTTATGTCCTGGAGCGCGGAGAGCAGCGACGAGGAGCTCATGCTTCTTTATCGCGACGGCGAGGCGGGCGCGTTCGACACGCTCTACGCGCGCCACAAGGGCGGGCTCTACCGTTACCTCGCGCGGCAGTGCCGCGACGCGGCGGCGGCCGAGGAGCTGTTTCAGGACGTCTGGATGAACCTCATCCGGGCGCGGGCCGGCTACACGGTCCAGGCCAAGTTCACGACCTATCTCTATCGCCTTGCGCACAACCGGCTGATTGACCATTACCGGAAGCATGCTCATGCCGCTGCGGCTGCCTTCGATGACGAGGATGGCGAGGCGCTGGCGGAGGTGCCGGACGAGCGCGACCGCCCGGCGGAGGACAGGCTCGACGGCAAGCGCCAGGCAGGGCGCCTGCTGGAGCTGATCGCGGCGCTGCCCGAGGCGCAGCGCGAGGCTTTCCTGCTGCAGCAGGAGGGCGGCATGAGCGTGGAAGAGATCGCGCTAGCGACCGGCGTGACGCGCGAGACGGCGAAAAGCCGGTTGCGTTACGCGATGAGCCGATTGAGACAGGGAATGCGCGAATGGCGTTGAACGACGACAACCGGGCTGGCGTGCCGGGGAACGCGGATCGCGATCCCGGGCTCGACCGGCTCTACCGCGCGGCCGGCGGCGAAAACCCGCCGGCGCACCTCGATGCCGCCATCCTTGCCGCGGCGCACCGGGACGCCGGTGCCCGTCCACGGGCACGGCCCGCCGCACTGCGCTGGTGGCATGTGCCGGTCTCGATCGCGGCGGTCATCGTGTTGAGCGTGAGCCTGGTCACGCTGGTCAGGGAGGAGGGCGGCGATCAGCTCATGCAGGCTTCTCCCCCGCCTGCGCCTGCCGAACCGCCTGTTGCGCAGCCGGCCCGGCCCGCGCCGGTTTTGCCCGAAACGGAACGGGCACGCCCGCCGGCCACCACGCCCGCGACTATCCGTCCCGCACAGCAGGATGAGGCCCGCGCCGACGCGCCGGTTGCCTTGGGCAAGATGGCGGACAGCGTCGCGAGCGGAGCCGGTCCGATGTCATCGCAGGGACAGGGCGCCGGGGCGGCGAGCGCCCCGGACGCCTCCACCAGATCGCAGCCCCAGCCTTTCCGGGACGCTCCCAGCCCGGCCGAGCGGCGCGCCGCCGCACCGCAAGCCGCCCCCGCCGAGGATGTCGCGGTACGCGCTCCAGCCGCTGCCGAGCGCAGCGTGGCGCCGATGGCTGCCGCTCCTGCAGCGGAATCGGCGCGCGCCAGGGCCATGGTGCAGGCCAGGAAAGAGGCGGCTCCGGGCAACGACAAATTGCCGGTATGGCAGGGTTTCGAAAAAGAGCCGCCGCAAAAATGGCTCGAGAGGATAGCCGAGTTGAAGCAGCAGGAGCGGGCTGTCGAGGCCGAAGCCATGCTGGCGGAGTTCAAGCGGCGTTTCCCCAACCATCCCTTGCCGCCCGGGTTGCAGTAGCCGATGAGCCGGGAGGATCCGCCGATACCAGCGGTCGATGACCCGCGCCCGCTACCTCCCCGGGAGCCGGAGCTGGAGGAATGCTGCAAGGGGGGTTGCGAGCCCTGCGTGTTCGATCGTTATGGTGAAGCCCTGGAGCGCTACAATGAGGCGCTGGAGGCTTGGCTGGAGCGTCACCCCGGGGAAACGCTGGATCCGCCGGCAGCCTAAGCCCATATTATGTATGTAACTATTTGTTTTATATATTTTAAGTTGATTAATACAGAACACACGACGGGTCTCTTTGTCCAACCTTGCCGTCAGCCAGGCCTAACCGATATTGCGCTGCAACAATACTTTTAGTTGTTTATATAATAATATTGATAAAACAATTAGAAGGAAGCAAAATACGTGTCCTCTGCGGTGCAGCAAATCTGTCGAAACGGGGGTCAAGGTAGGCGCCGGATGTGACGGAACCGTTGCAGGCGCGTACCTAAGCCACTAGAATTAGCCAGTTTCTTAACGAGTGCCACAACTTATAGTGGTTGGAACTGGACCAGTTCAACGAAGAAGGGTGTTGCTGCCGCGGCGAACTACCACCTGGCCGTCGCAACCGAAGTGCCGGAACAAGGGAAAGGCAGTCATCGTGCGTATTGGCAGCATCAACACAGGCGGTCTGCAGGGCATAGGGGCTGGCCCCATTACCCGGTGGGTCCGCAAGCTCGTCTCCATCATGGCTCTCGCCAGCGTGGCGGCGCTGGCGCTCATCGTCGAGAGCCAGTACGGTCAACTGCTGTTCGGAAAGTCCCTCCACCAGCCGTATGCTGCGCAGTCCGCGGCTGGCGCGGGGCAGGGCAGGGAAGCGACGGTCATCACCCCGGCGGAAGAAAACCGCTACCGCGCCCTCTCCCAGTACGTGGCCAAGCGTTACCGGGTGTCCCAGGACGTGGCCTTTGACCTGGTCAGCCTGGCGCACAAGGCCGGACGGGAACTCCAGCTTGACCCGCTGCTCATCATCGCCGTGATCTCGGTCGAGTCCAGCTTCAACCCGATCGCCGAGAGCGTGGCGGGGGCCAAGGGCCTGATGCAGATCATCCCGAAATACCACGGCGACAAGCTGGAGGAGTTCGGCGGCCCGGAAGCGGTGTTCGACCCGGCAACCAATATCCAGGTCGGGGCATTGATCCTCAAGGAATACATACGCCGGACCGGCAACGTCGGCATCGGGCTGCAGATGTACGCCGGGGCGCTCGGCGATAACGAAGACCAGTACACCGACAAGGTGCTGGGAGTGAAACAGCGGCTCCAGCAGGTCGTGTCCCAGCCCCTGCGCGGTGGCCCTGCCTCGAGCCCGGTGAGAACCGCTTCCATCCGCAACAGCAACGTCTTCACCCTCCCGCTCGACTGAGCGGGGCCCCCGCAATGCCGCGTGTCCGGATCGCCTGGAAGGGCGGTGAAGTGACCGCTAACTTGCGGGAAACTCCCTCGGTAGAACAACCAGTAAGGCGTGATTCGTGAGTGGTGAGTCGTGAGTCGACTCCCCCTCACCCCGCCCTATCCCCCGGGCGGGGGTGCGGGATTCGTATTCTTGCAGGCCGAATCACGATTCACGAATCACGATTCACGAATCACGATTCACGAATCACGACTCACGCAATTAGAACTTGTGTGAGCCGATCATCAGGCGCTTGAACACTGAATAGAGCTCGCCCACCCCGTCCGCGGTCGGCTCGCGCTGGACCGTGATCCAGACCTCGGAAGGGAACCCTCCCGCCAGATCGGCGGTGTAGGCGCATTCGTCCTCTGCGGCCGCCGCGGCGATTTCGGCGCTGGGCGCGCCCAACTCGTCGAGGAAATGCCGCGCCAGCGCCTGCTTCACCTGCTCGTAGGCCGCCTCGTCGATCTCGGTGATCTCGGCGAGGGTGCAGCGGCGTTGCGCCCCGGCGGCGACAAAGGTCGTGTCGCAGCGGCAGCGCGGCGTGCGGTGGCCCTGCTGGAGGTCGCACGTCGCATAGCCGCCCGACACCAACCACTCGCCGTCCTGCGCCGCGCCCGCGGTCTCGGCCAGGATGCGGTCATCGGAATCGTCGAGCCGCACCGCTTTCAGGAACTTCATGGTCTTCTCTGCCCCGGGGGAACCCTGACCCTATAATAGACGCGTTCATACGGGCGGAGGGCACATGGCACAGGAACCCGAGTTACCCAAGGACTGGATGGAGTTCATGCAGAAGCTGTGGAACCCCATGTCCTTCCCCATGCCCGGCATGGCGATGCCCACCGTCAACGTGGAGGAGATCGAGAGAAAGATCGCCGAGCTGAAAGCGGTGGAGACTTGGCTCACCCTGCAGGTCGGTTTGCTGCAGATGACCATCAAGACGCTCGAGATGCAGAAAGCCGCGCTCGAGTCGCTGACGGCCGGCGCGAAGCCAAAGTAGCGTTAAATCCGGACGCTCCGCGCCGGGTTGGCGCGCGCCGGAGCGCGGAGCAGGGCCCCGCTTGCGGGATGCGACCAAGGAGGGCGCGTCGGAGCGTTGAGCGGGGGCCCCGTTTGCGGGGATGCGACCGCAGAGACGCGCGGAGCAGCCGACATTCTGGCGTTCGTATCTTGCCGCAAGTCGTTCGGAGGCTGCGCGCAGGCGACCGACGCGATGTGGCTTCACAAGTGATATCACTTCAGAGGTCGCTCGCGTTCGAACGGACGACCTAGGGTACGGGAGCCGCGGCTCCCGCGCCCTAATTCGCCGTTCAACGCGCGGCCTATCGGTCACGCCGCCAGCGACGTAGGGTCAAAGAAGGGCTTGTCCCCCTTGATCTGGGTGCGATGCATCAGCCTCCTGGATTCCGGATCGAAGGCATCTCTTCGATGCATCGCGCATCGGTTGTCCCACATGATTAGGTCGCCCACTTTCCACTGCTGGTACCACGCGAACTCCGCCTTGCTCGCGTGCGCCCACAGGCGGTTCAGCAGGTCTTCGCTCTCGTCCAGCGGCAGCCCCACGATGTAGGCGTTGCGCCGGCGCCCGAGGAAGAGGGCGTTTCTGCGCGTGGCGGGATGGGTGCGGACGATGGGGTGCACCGCCCCGGGCGCCTCGCGCGGGTCGGTCACGTCCTTGAAGCCTTTGCGCAGGTCGCCGACGCTGGTGCGGCTGGAATCGTGCTTGCAGGACTTGCCGGCGATCGCCCGCTTCAACTCCGCTGGCAGAGTCTCGAACGCGCGGTACAGGTTGGAGAACCCGGTATCCCCGCCTTCCGGCGGCACCTCCAGCGAGTAGAGCAGGCTGCCGATGGGGGTGCGCTCGTTGTACGACATGTCGGTATGCCACTCCGCCTCGTAGTGGCCGAGGTTGCCGATCGGTTTTCCGTTCACCTTGATGTTCGACATCACGGTGATCTCGGGATAGGGGTCGTGGTCGGTGTCGGCCGCGGCGTGGACCGGCGCCTTGTCGAGCACGCCGAAGCGGCGCGCGATGGCGAGCAGGCCCGGATCGTCCAGGTTCTGGCCGCGGAAACGAAGCACCAGGTGCTGGTGCCAGGCGGCCTCGATGGCCTTGAAGGTGGCCTCGTCCAGGGGCCGGGACAGGTCCACGCCGGCGATGTCCGCGCCCAGTGCGGCGCCGGTCGGGATGACGGTGACGCGTTTGCCGTCGGGTAAATCCATGGTTCGCTCCTCCATTGGACGGATGAATGCTAATGCCGCCGGTGCCTTGGGGCAAGCCGGGTGCTTTCGCGAGGCGGTGGGCGCATACTATTTGGCCCCGCAACCCCACATCCTAAGTGGCCGTTTCAAAATGACTGAAACGGCCCCTGATGTAGGGGAGTATGAGGGGAGTATCCCCTCATTTGTTACCTTTCTAAGGAGGGCAACCATGGCTACCACCGTACGCAAAACCGCCTACTTCAGCATGAAAACCCCCAACCGCTCGGGCCAGGGCGCGAGGCTGCTCAACGCGCTCGCCGCACACGGCGTCAACCTGCTTGCGTTCACCGGCTTTCCCAACGCCGGCCGCGCGCAGGTGGATTTCGTTCCCTACGACGCCTCCAAGTTCACGCGCGCCGCGCGCAAGCTGGGCTTGAAAGTGAGCAAGCGGAAAACGGTATTCCTGGCCCAGGGCACCGACAAGGCCGGCGCGGTTGCCGGGGTTTGCAGCAAGCTCGCCAGGGCCGGCATCAACATGGTGGCGATGGACGCGGTCGCCGCCGGCAGGGGACGCTACGGCGCGATCTTCTGGGTCAGGCCGCGCGACGTCGGCAGAGCGTCGCGGGTGCTGCGCGCGCGGTAATCCCTCCGCCCGGCTAATCAGGTCTCGCGTGAAAACGGGGTCGCCGCCGGCTCCCGTTTTCTTCGGTGCGCCGAATTATGGTTTAATCACGCGCTCTATTCCGATAAGGAGTCAACCCATGCCCCATGCAATGCGTATTCACGAACAAGGCGGTCCCGAGAAACTGCGCTGGGAGGAGGTCCAGGTCGGCGAGCCGGGGCCGGGCCAGGTGCGGGTGCGTAACGCCGCGGTGGGACTCAACTTCGTGGACACCTACCAGCGCAGCGGCCTGTATCCCATGCCGTTGCCGTTCACGCTGGGCTCGGAAGGCGCCGGCGTGGTGGAAGCGGTCGGCCCCAAGGTGAAGGACCTCAAGGTCGGCGACCGCGTGGCCTATGCCGGGCCGATTGGAGCCTACGCCGAGGTGCTGCTGCGGCCTGCCGACCGGCTGGTGAAAATCCCGGCGGGCGTGGACGACCGGGCGGCGGCGGCGATGATGCTGAAAGGCCTGACGGCCCAATACCTGATTCGCCGCACCTACCGCGTCAAGAAGGGCGACACCATCCTCATGCACGCCGCCGCGGGCGGCGTCGGCCAGATCCTGTGCCAGTGGGCGAAAGCGCTCGGCGCCATTGTGATCGGCACCGTGGGCAGCGACGAAAAAGCCGTGCTTGCGAAAAAAGCGGGTTGCAAGCACGTCATCGTCACCTCGCGCGAGAACTTCGTCGAGCGCGTGAAGGCGATCACCAAGGGCAAGGGCGTGCCGGTGGTGTACGACGGCGTCGGCAAGGACACCTTCATGGGCTCGCTCGACTGCCTCTCGCCGCTCGGGCTGATGGTGAGCTTCGGCAATGCCTCTGGCGCGGTGCCGCCCTTCAACGCCGGCATCCTGTCGCAGAAAGGATCGTTGTTCCTGACGCGGCCGACCCTCGCCACCTACACCGCATCACGCGAAGACCTGGTGAAGGCCGCGCGCGAGCTCTTCGCAGTGGTGAAGAGCGGCAAGGTGAAGATCCACGTCAACCAGACCTACCCGCTGCGCGAGGCGGCGCAGGCGCAAAGCAATCTCGAGTCCCGCAAAACGACGGGATCAACGGTGTTGATCCCGTAACGTCGTCGCAGGTACTGCGTCTCAGATAATACGTCCCAGATACGGCGTCCAAAAGCGCCTTACCTGCGACGCTTCAACTGAGACGTTTTATCTGGGACGCTTCATCTGAGACGTATCACCTGCGACGCCTCTCCTGCGACGCTTTTGCTCACACCCGTCGGAGCTTGAACCGTTCCGTCGCGCGCACCAGCGCGGCGCTGATGCCGGGCTCCCAGGCGGAATGCCCGGCGTCGGGCACCACGATGTACTCGGCCTCGGGCCAGGCGCGGGCGAGATCGTCCGCGCTGACGATCGGGCACACCGCGTCGTAGCGTCCCTGCACGATCACGCAGGGGATGTGCCCCAGCCGGTGCGCGTTGGCGAGCAGGGAATTTTCCGGCAGGAAGATGTCGTGGCTGAAGTAATGCGCCTCGATGCGCGCGAGCCCGAGCGAGACCCTATCTCCCGCGAAGTAGGCGACCGTCTCCGGGCTGGGCAGCAGCGTCGAGCATATGCCCTCGTAAGTGCTCCAGGCGCGCGCGGCCGGCAGGTGCACGGCAGGGTCGGGATCGGTCAGGCGCTGGTAGTAGGCGGCCAGGAGATTGCCGCGCTCGGCGGCGGGTATCGTTTCGGCGAACGTTCTCCAGGCTTCCGGAAACAGGTTGCGCAGGCCGTAGAGAAACCAATCGATCTCGCTCCGGCGGCAGAGGAAAACGCCGCGCAGGATGAATCCCGTGCAGCGCTCCGGGTGCGCCTCGCCGTAGGTGAGCGCGAGCGTGCTGCCCCAGGAGCCGCCGAACACGAGCCAGCGCTCGATCCCCAGGTGGCTGCGCAGGCGCTCGATGTCGGCGACCAGGCGCGGCGTCGTGTTGTCGCGCAGCTCGCCGAGCGGCGTGGAGCGCCCGGCGCCGCGCTGGTCGAAGATGACGATACGATAATGCGCCGGGTCGAAGAAGCGCCGGTGGGCCGGCGAGGCGCCGGCCCCCGGGCCGCCGTGCAGGAACAGCACCGGTGTGCCTTCCGGGTTGCCCGACTGCTCCCAGTACATCGCGTGCAAGCCGTCGAGCTTCAGCATTCCCGCGCTGTAGGGCTCGAGGTCGGGATAAAGCTCCGCGCGCGGGGTGTGGGAGATGTCGGCCATGGCGTGCATGCGAGTAACGCTAAAAACATAGCACAAGCGCGCCGGAACGTGGAGCAGGGGCCCCACTTTTAGGTGGGGATGCGACCGTGGAGGCGTGCAGGCGGCCGACGCGATGTAGCTTGATACTTGCCATGTGCGTATCAGAGGCCGCGTGTAGCGGCGCCGAAATGGGGCGCAGGGCGAACGGGGTATAATTTCTGTTAAACGCGGACGCTACGCCCCGGTTTAACCGCGCGCGTTCGAGCGGACACGCGGTGCCGCTCAACGCGCGCGATCCTCTTCGGGCCCCTACATGGACGAACAACTCAGACAAGCGGCGCTGGATTACCACCGGTTTCCGACCCCCGGCAAGATCTCGGTCACGCCCACCAAGGGACTCGTCAACCAGCGCGACCTCGCGCTCGCCTACACACCGGGCGTGGCGATCGCGTGCCAGGAGATTGTCGCGGACCCGAGCCAAGCGCGTAACCTGACCGCGCGCGGCAATCTCGTGGCCGTGATCACCAACGGCACGGCGGTGCTGGGGCTGGGCGCGATCGGGCCGCTCGCCTCCAAGCCCGTCATGGAAGGCAAGGCGGTGCTGTTCAAGAAATTCGCCGGCATCGACGTCTTCGACATCGAGGTGGACGAGCGCGACCCGGACAAGCTGGTGGACATCATCGCCAGCCTCGAGCCCACCTTCGGCGGCATCAACCTCGAGGACATCAAGGCGCCCGAGTGCTTCATCGTGGAGAAGAAGCTGCGCGCCCGCATGAAGATCCCGGTGTTCCACGACGACCAGCACGGCACCGCCATCATCGTCGGCGCCGCGATTCTGAACGGCCTCAAGGTGGTCGGCAAGGACATCGGGCGCGTGAAGCTCGTCGTCTCCGGCGCCGGCGCGGCGGCGCTCGCCTGCCTGAACCTCCTCGTGGACATGGGGCTGCAGCGCTCGAACATCGTCGTGACCGACATCAAGGGCGTCGTCTACAAGGGGCGCAAGGAGGAAATGGACCCCGAGAAGGAACGCTTCGCGGTCGAGACCCAGGCGCGCACGCTCGGCGAGGTCGTCGACGGCGCCGACGTTTTCCTCGGACTTTCCGCGGGCGGCGTGCTGAAGCCCGACATGGTCAAGCGCATGGCGGCCCGCCCGCTGATACTGGCGCTCGCCAATCCCGAGCCGGAGATCCGGCCGGAAGAAGTGAAAAAGGTGAAGCCCGATGCGGTGATGGCGACCGGCCGCTCCGACTACCCGAACCAGGTCAACAACGTGCTGTGCTTTCCCTTCATCTTCCGCGGCGCGCTCGACGTGGGCGCGACCACCATCACGCGCGAGATGGAGCTTGCGACGGTGAAGGCGATCGCCGAGCTGGCACAGGCCGAGCAGTCGGACATCGTCGCCATGG
Organism: uncultured Streptomycetaceae bacterium; assembly: GCA_964476235.1. GTDB lineage: Bacteria > Pseudomonadota > Gammaproteobacteria > Burkholderiales > SG8-41 > SG8-41. Next base: position 11,818 of record CAYYZZ010000055.1, read on the forward strand.
CCTACGGCGAGCAGCACGTGAGCTTCGGCCCCGAGTACCTCATACCGCGGCCCTTCGATCCTCGCCTGATCGCGAAAATCGCGCCGGCGGTGGCGCGCGCCGCGATGGACAGCGGCGTTGCGACGCGGCCGATAGCTGATTTCGACGCCTACGCCGAGCGCATGAACCAGTTCGTCTACCAGTCCGGGCTCATCATGAAGCCGATATTCGCGGCGGCCAAGGACTCGCCCAAGCGCGTGGTGTATTGCGAAGGCGAGGACGAGCGGGTATTGCGGGCCGTGCAGCAGGTGGTGGACGAGGGCATCGCGCGCCCGACGCTCGTCGGGCGCCGGGAAGTCGTCCGGATGCGCATCGAGCGCCTCGGGCTGAGGCTGAGGGCAGACGCGGACTACGACCTGGTGGACCCCAACAACGACCCGCGCTACCGGGAATACTGGACGGCCTATCACAAGCTCGCGCAGCGCAAGGGCGTGACGCCGCAGATCGCCAGGCTGGAGATGCGCCGGCGCTATACCCTGATCGGCGTCATGCTCATGTCCATGCGGGCGGTGGATGCGATGCTGTGCGGCGTCGTCGGGCGCTATGACAGCCACCTTCGCTTCGTCGATCACGTCATCGGGCTGCGGCCGGGGGTGAGGAATTACGCCGCGATGAACGCGTTGCTGCTGCCCAACCGCACCGTGTTCATCTGCGATACCTACGTCAACTACGACCCCACCGCGGAACAGATCGCCGAGATGACGATACTCGCGGCGGAGGAGATCCGGCGCTTCGGCATCACGCCCAAGGCGGCGCTGCTGTCTCACTCCAGCTTCGGCGCGGCCGGCACGCCGACCGCGGTCAAGATGCGCCGGGCGCTCGAGCTGATCGAGGGACTTGCCCCGGGCCTCGAGGTCGAAGGCGAGATGCAGGGCGACGCGGCGCTGTCGGAGGAGATCCGCGAGCGGGTTTTCCCCAACGCGCGTCTGAAGGGCAGCGCGAACCTGCTGGTGATGCCGACGCTGGACGCCGCCAACATCGCCTTCAACCTGTTGAAGACCGCGGCCGGCGACGGCATCACGGTCGGGCCGATCCTGCTCGGCGTCGCGCGGCCCGTGCATATCCTCACCCCTTCCGCCACCGTGCGCCGCATCGTCAACATGACAGCGCTCACCG
>CAYYZZ010000056.1:0-12929 GCA_964476235.1 uncultured Streptomycetaceae bacterium
AAGTGACGAAGCCCGAATGGGCGCTCGGCTACCACTGGGACATCGTGCTGCGCGGGCCTGAAGCCACGCCCGCCAACTTTCGGAACAAACATGGCTGAACTGCTCATCACCCCATCCCAGACGATCGGCCCGTTTTTCAAGTACGGCCTGGACTGGACAGGCGGCGAAAACCTCTTTCCTGACTCGGCGCCCGGCCGGCGCATCCGCATCGGCGGCATCGTCACCGACTACAAGGGCCAGCCGGTGCCGGACGCCTTGATCGAGTTCTGGCAGGCCGACGCATCGGGCCGTTTCGGGCCGGCACGGCCGGGCTCGAGCGGGGGTTTCGGCCGGGTGCCGACGGATAAGGCGGGGCGGTACGCGATCAACACCGTTTTCCCCGGGCAGGTGGACGGCCCCGATGGGCGCAAGCAGGCCCCGCACGTGCTCGTGGTGTTGTTCGCCCGTGGCCTGTTGCGGCAGATCGTGACGCGGGTTTACTTCGACGGCGAGGCCGCCAACCAGGACGACCCGGTGCTCGCCCTGTGCGGCGCGCGCGCCTCCACGCTCATTGCCAGGCGCGATGCCGCGGATGCCGAGGCCTACACCTGGAACATCTCGATGCAGGGGGCCGACGAGACGGTGTTCTTCGAGGCGTGATCGTCAGGATCAAGGTACAAGGTTCAAGGTTCAAGGATCAAGGTACCCCAGGACCTGAGCTGTTCCGCGGGGAAGAACGGGTTCCCGCCGGGCGCCGCCGCGCCTCGCGTCGGGTAAAATATTCAGCATGAAGAACAATCCGTTGATACCGCTTTGCGGCGTGGCGGAAGTGGCGCCGGGATGCGTTGTGCGGGCGGAAACCGGGGGTTGCGTGTACGCCGTGTTCAACGTCGAAGGCAAGTGGTACGTGACCCAGGACGACTGCACTCACGGGCCCGGCTCGCTCGCCGAGGGCTACGTGCTCGACGACGAGGTCGAGTGCCCGTTTCACCAGGGGCGGTTTCACATACCGACCGGCCAGGCGACGTGCGCGCCGGCCACCGAGCCGCTGAAAACCTGGAAGGCGGAAGTCGTCGATGGCAAGGTTTGCATCAACCCGGCGGAACACGAAGGTGGGCCGGGCGGCGCATGAAATGCTGGACGCCGATCGCCAGCACGGCACGGCGGAAATGAGCCAAAGGAGGACACCATGGCGCTCACGAGGGAACAGAACGAACAACTGACCCGTACCGGTCCCGGCACGCTGCTAGGAGATCTTTTCAGGCGCTATTGGATACCCGCCATCCTTGCCGAGGAAATCGCCGAGCGGGACGGGCCGCCGGTTCGGGTGCAGCTTTTGGGCGAGAAGCTCGTGGCATTCCGCGACACGGAAGGCCGCATCGGCATGATCGGTGAATTCTGCGCGCACCGCGGCGTATCGCTGTGGTTCGGGCGTAACGAGGAGTGCGGGCTGCGCTGCTCCTACCACGGCTGGAAGTACGACGTGAACGGGCAATGCGTCGATCTGCCCTCCGAGGCGGAAGAGACCGGCATGCGGGCTCGCATCAAATTAAAATCTTATCCCTGTATCGAGCAGGGCGGCGTCCTCTGGGTCTACATGGGGCCGCCCGAATTGAAGCCCGAGCCGCCCGCGCTGGAATGGACGCTGGTGCCGGCCGAGAACCGGTTCGCCTCCAAGCGCCTGCAGGAGTGCAACTACCTGCAGGCCATCGAGGGCGGCATCGACTCGAGCCACGTTTCGTTCCTGCACAGCGGGGCGCTCAACCGCGACCCGCTGTTCAAGGGCAGCCGCGCCAACGAGTACAACCTGCGCGACCGCATGCCGCACTTCGAGGTGGTCGAATACGAGGGGGGGCTGCTGATTGGCGCGCGCCGCCAGGCGGACAATGACCGCTGGTACTGGCGCATCACGCCCTTTATCATGCCCTGGCATACGCTCATTCCGCCGCGCGCGGGTCATCCCATCGGCGGCCACGTCTGGATACCGATCGACGACGAGAGCTGCTGGGCGTGGTCGATCAACTACCATCCCAAGCGCGCGCTCACCGCGTCCGAGCTGAAAGCGATGAAGGACGGCAAGGGCATCCACGTGAAATACGTGCCCGGCACTTTCATCCCGCTCGCCAACAAGACCAATGACTACCTGATGGACCGGGGGACGCAGAATTCGGGAGTCAATTACAGCGGCATCGAGGGCATCGCCATGCAGGACGCGTCGCTGCAGGAGAGCATGGGCCCGATCCAGGACCGCACCCGCGAGCATCTCTGCTCGACCGACAACGGCATCATCATGATGCGCCGCCTGCTGCTGAAGGCTGCCAAGGACAATCGCGACGGCAAGCCGCTGCCCGGGCTGAAGCCCGACATGCAGCGCGTGCGCTCGTGCGCGATCGAGCTGCCGCGTAACGTCAAGTTCAAGGACGGCGCCTGGGACGGGCTGTTCCGGCCGCTCAACACCGACCCGGTAACGGTCTAGACAGGAAAGGCCCGGAGTGGCGAAGGCCAAGCTGCGCCTGACCCTGTCCATCTGGGACTACGACCGCACCCGGGCGCTGGCCGACGGGTCGGTCGCTCCGGAGGGTATCGACCTCAACGTACTGGAGCTTCCGGTCGAAGAGACCTTCTTCCGGATGGCTCGCTACCGGGAGTTCGACGCCTCCGAAATGTCGATGTCGTCGTACACGGTGTCGCTCCACCGCGATCCGCAGCCTTTCATCGCCATCCCGGTTTTCCCCTCGCGTTTCTTCCGCCACTCGTCGATATTCATCTCCGCGAAGAGCGGCATCCGCGAGCCGAAGGATCTCGCGGGCAGGAAAATCGGCACGCCCGAGTACCAGATGACGGCGCCGGTGTGGATCCGCGGCATCCTGTCCGACGACTACGGGGTCAAGCCCGACAGCGTGGAGTACTGGACGGGCGGGGAGGAGGAGACCCAGCGCGACGAGAAGATCAAGCTCGATCTTCCGCCGAACTTCAAGGTGCGCCCAATCGGCCGCGACAAGACGCTGGCGGGCATGATTGCCGCGGGCGAGATTGATGCGCTGCACACGGCGCGCGCGCCCTCGACGTTTTATTCGAAGCCCGACGCGGTCAGGCGCTTGTTTCCGGATTTCGTGGCGGTCGAGCGCGAGTACTACCGGCGCACCCGCATCTTCCCGATCATGCACGTGGTGGCGATCCGCCGCGAGGTCTACGAAAAGAACCGCTGGATCGCGATGTCGCTCTACAAGGCTTTCGTCGAGGCGCAGCGCCGCACCTACCGCAGCCTGCGCGAAACCGCCGCGCACAAGGCCATGCTGCCGTGGTTGACGGCGCACGTGGAGGATGCCGTGCGCGAGATGGGAGAGGACTGGTGGTCTTACGGGTTCCACGCCAACCGGCACGTGCTCGAGACCTTTCTCCGGTATCACCACGAGCAGGGGCTGTCGAAACGGCAGTTGAAGCCAGAGGACATGTTCGCGCCGGAGACGATGGAGGCGTTCAAGATTTGAACGCCGGCCATTGGCTATAAGCTTTTAGCTATTAGCCAACAGCCAACAGCCAATAGCCGAATTTTTATGATCATCGACATTCACGGCCACTACACCACCGAGCCGCAAGCGCTGCACCTATTCCGCGACAAGCAGCTCGCGGGGCTCGCCGATTCGTCCCGCAAGCCGACCTCGATCGACCTCGGCATCAGCGACGAGGTCCTGGTCAAGAGCGTGCAGCCGCAGCTCAAGTTCCAGAAGGAACGCGGCGGCGATCTCACCATCTTCTCGCCGCGCGCCGGCGGCATGGCCCACCACGTCGGCACCGAAGCGATCAGCAAGCAGTGGACGACGATCTCCAACGACCTCATCCATCGCATCTGCAACCTACTGCCGGATAATTTCGTCGGCGTCGGCCAGCTGCCGCAGTTCCCCGGCGTGTCGCCGAAGAACTGCATCCCCGAGCTCGAGCGCATCGTGAAGCAGCTCGGTTTCGTCGGCGTCAACCTGAATCCCGATCCCTCCGGCGGCTACTGGACCGATCCGCCGCTGATCGACAAGTACTGGTACCCGATTTACGAGAAGCTGTGCGAGCTCGATGTTCCGGCCATGATCCACGTGTCTTCGTCGTGCAACCCGAACTTCCATCACACCGGCGCGCACTACATCAACGGCGACACCACCGCCTTCATGCAGCTCATCCAGGGCAACCTCTTCAAGGATTTCCCAACGCTGAAGTTCGTCATCCCGCACGGCGGCGGCGCGGTGCCGTACCACTGGGGGCGTTACCGCGGCCTGTGCCAGGACATGGGGAAGCCGCCGCTCGCAGAATACCTGCTGAAGAGCGTCTATTTCGACACCTGCGTCTATCATCTGCCGGGCATCGAGCTGCTCGCCAAGGTGATCCCGGTAGACAACATCCTGTTCGCATCGGAAATGGTCGGCGCGGTGAAGGGCATAGACCCGGTGACTGGACATTACTACGACGACACCAAGCGCTACGTCGACCAGTTGACCGGCCTCTCCGAGCAGGACCGCTACAAGATTTTCGAGGGCAATGCCCGCCGGGTCTACCCACGCCTCGATAAACTGCTGGCGAAGCGCGGCCACCCCGGCAAGAAAGTCTGATCAACAGCAAAGAATCAATGGACAGGATTAACAGGATTAACAAAATATAAACAAGAACAGCTCGTCCTCGAATTGTTGTTTTGCTCTAATCCTGTAATTCCTGCCTTTAAGGAGAACTGCATGGCAACGCTACCCCGTCTCAACGGCATCATCCGCGCGCTCGAATCCGGCCAGCAAGCCTTCACGACTTTCATGCCGCCGGACGTCGAGGCGGCCATTGCGCTGCAAGCCTCGAAATACGACGGCGTCGTGTTCGAGGGCGAGCACAACGGCTGGGATATACGCGTCCTGCGGGACTGCCTGCAGTACCTGCTCAACCGCGCCCAGATCGCCAAGGCCGGCACGGTGGCGCCCGCGGTGACGCCCACGGTGCGCATCCCCCCTAACGGCAACGAAATGAACCAGTTCTTTGCCAAGCAGGCGCTCGACCTGGGCTACTACGGCATCATCTGGCCACACGTCAGCACGGTGGCGGAGGCCTACAACGCAGTCGCCGCCTGCCGCTACCCGCGCTTGAAGGGCAAGCCGCTCTACGAGCCGGCGGGCATCCGCGGCGACGGGCCGACCCAGGCGGCGCGCTATTGGGGCGTCACGCAGCAGGAATACTACGAGCGCGCCGACGTGTGGCCGCTCAATCCCCAGGGCGAAATCTTCGTCGTCCTCATGATCGAGGACACGACGGGCATCGCCAACCTGGACGACATGCTCAAGAACGTGCCGGGAATCGGCGTCGTGCTCATCGGCGAGGGCGACCTGAGCCAGGAACTCGGCTATCCCCGCCAGTACGAGCACAAGGCCGTGCTCGATGCGATGGCGCAGGTCGTCGCCACCTGCAAGAAGCACAACGTCGCCGTCGGTCACCCGCACGTCGAGGCCGCGAACGCCGAGCGCATCATCAAGGAAGGCTATCGCTACCTGATGTGCGCCGCGCCGCGCAGCTTCGCCACGCTGGAAAAAGCCCGCGGACTCGCTGGACGGCAGTGACGACTGACGACTGACGACTCACGCTCGAAGAAGTGACGGCTGATGACTGACGACAGTCGGCTCAGGCGTTGTGGTTCCTGCGGGACTTGCGCAGGGTTCTCACCAGCATGCCGACACGGCTGGACTGAACAATGGAATCGGCGCCCGCCTTTAGATAGCCCAGTCGAATGGCCAGCTCAAGTTGCGTTTCGAGTTCGGCTAACGAGCCGCAACTGATCCCTAGGAATTGCACCAGTTCTCCAGATGTATTCCTCGCGGCGCCTTCAGCAATATTCGAAGGAACAGACACAGCCGCGCGCCTGATCTGGGCTTTTAGCCCGAATGTTTCTTCCTTGGGGAAATTCGCTGTGTCCCTATACACGGTCTCAACGAGCATCATTGCCTCGCGCCAGGCGAGCAGGTTCCGGTGGGTATTCGTGGCATCCATAAGGCCCTACAACGGGCGACAGGCAATAGGGTTTACATGTCGTCAGCCGTCAGTCGTCACCGGGGTAAGGTTTCGTCAGTCATCAGTCGTCAGTCGTCACCGGGTTTATGCCGTCAGTCATCAGTCGTCAGTCGTCACTCATCAGGTATGCTAGATAGGATGGAGGAAGCACCATGGCGTCCACGGAGTCCACAGTAACCATCCCCGCGCTTCAGCAGATGAAGCGCGACGGTCGCAAGATCGTCGGCGTGGTCGCCTGGGACTACCCGATCGCGCAGATCGCGGAGCGCGCCGGGGTGGACATCGTCTCCGTGGGAGACTCGGTGGGCATGAATCTGTGGGGCCAGCCCACGGAGACTGAAGTCACGATGGAAGAGCTGCTCGTGGTGTGCAAGGCGGTGCGCCGCGGCGTGAAGCGCGCGCTCGTCAGTTGCGACGTCCCTTTCGGCCCGGTGCAAGCGGGCACCGAGGCCACTGTGAGCGCCGCCATTCGCCTCGTCAAAGAAGGGGGCGCTGACATGGTGAAGATCAAAGGCGTTCCCGACATGGTGCGCGCGATTGTTCGCGAGGGGATCCCGGTTTTTGCCGAGTTTCATGGAGAGCAGGTCCCCACCGAGAAGCTCGTTGAGGAGGCAAAGCGGCTGGAAGATGCCGGCGCTTCGCTTCTCGACTTCAGGCACTCCGGGCCGGAGGCAGGTGCCGCGGTCGTGAAGGCGGTATCCATCCCGGTGATCGGCGGACTCGGCGGCGGCCCGTGGCTCGACGGGCGGGTGCGCCTCGCGCACACCGCCATCGGTTACGGGGCGAAATGGCTCGATTCCAAGACTGAAACCTACGTCAACACCGCCAAGCTGAGCCTTCAGGCCTTCGCGGCGCTGGTCGATGACGTGCGTTCCGGTCGGCAGATCAAGGGCTGATCGGGCAGCCATGCCGACCGCGGTCATCGACGGCATCACGACGCGCTACGAAGTGGTGGGCTCCGGGCCGCCTCTGTTGATGTTCTCGCCCGGCGGATTCGACGCGACGCTGGAGAAGTGGTCCTCACTCGGCGTGTACGCCAGGATCAAAGTGATGGACCACCTGCCCAGGAAGTACAGCTGCATCATCTTCGACCGGCGCGAAACCGGGCAGTCGGGCGGACGCGTCGAGCGCGTGACCTGGGCGCACTACGCGGCGCAGGGCAGGGGATTGCTCTACCATCTGAATATCCAGCGGGCACATCTTATGGGCGGCTGCATGGGATGCTGCCCGGTCGCGGCTTTTGGCGTGGCACACCCGGAGACCGTGCTGAGCATGATTCTCTATTGGCCCGTGGGCGGCGCCAGATACCGGATCAACGGCCAGCAGCGTTTTGCGCAGCACCTTTCATACGTCCAGCAGCACAGCCTGGCGGAAGTGGTTGCGCTGGCCACCAGCACGGGCAAGAGTTTCGGCGAAGACCCGAGAGGAGGGCCGTGGGCCTCGGTTATCCGGCATGACCGCGCGTTCGCCGATTCCTATGCGAAGCTGGACGTGGAAAAGTACAAGCTGATCGTGACGGGCATGGGCCGCGCGCTCCTCGACCGGGATACCGCGCCGGGAGCCGAGCCCGAGGACCTGCTGCGCCTGGATATTCCCGCCCTGATCATTCCCGGCCGGGACCCGTCTCACGCCACCTCGGCGGCGAGGTATTTCGAAGAATGCCTGCCGAAGGCGGAGTACTGGGACGTCCCACCTGCTGGCCAGACTGAGGAAACGGCTCCGGCCCGGCTGCTGGAATTCCTGGATAAGGTAACCGCCGGGGCCCGGTAGGGCCTGCTTGTCCCGTTTCTGCCCGTGGCATTGCCACCCCGCCGCTGAATCTGTACACTTCAAGAGTACAGAAGCGTTATAGCCTTCATGGACGACGTCAAACTGACCGAGTTGCGCCAGAATCTGCCTGCTTACCTCAAGCAGGTGGAGAAGGGGCGCGAGTTGCGCATTACCTCGCGCGGCAAGCCGGTGGCGCGCCTGCTGCCGGTCGAGGGCGCAGCGGAGGCGGCGCGCGCCCGCCTCGAGGCGCTGCGCAAGACCGCCCGCGTGGGCGATGTGATCGCGCCCACCGGCGAGCGCTGGCGCGCCGAACGTGGTCGTTCTTGATACCCACGTCCTGATCCACGACGCGCTCGCGCCCGCGCGGCTGTCGCGCCGCGCGAAACGTCTGCTCGATACCGAGCCGCTCGCCTGCAGCGACATCAGCCTGTGGGAGGTCGGGATGCTGGTTTCCAAGGGCCGCGTGGCGGTCGAGGCCGACACCGAGCAGTTACTGGAGGACATCATCAGGGCCCGCAACCTGCGGGTCCTGCCGATCACGCCGAGGATCGCCGCGCTTGCCCAGTCGCCGGAATTCAGCCGCGCCGATCCCGCCGACCGGATCATCGCCGCAACTGCGATCGCGCACCGCGCGCGTCTTCTCAGCGTTGACGCCAGGCTCCGGCGCCTGACTTCAGTCGAAGTGGTCTGGTAGGCGGGTACGGTAGGAAAAGGGGAGGCGATATGCGGACGAGATTGGGCAGTTGGGCAGCCCTGGTGCTGCTGGCGGTTGGCAGTATCGTGCCCGCGGGAACGGCGTTGGGACAAGGCTGGAAGCCGGAGCGGAGCGTCGAGCTGACGATCCCGACCAGTCCCGGCGGATCGAACGACATCGCGGGCAGGCTGGTCCACAAGCTATGGACCGATCTCAAGCTCCTGCCGGTGCCGAGCTCGGTGGTCAATCGCAGCGGCGGCGAGCACATAGTGGCCTATACCTACATCCAGCAGCGCACGGGCGATCCGTACGCCATCGGCATCATGTCGACGCCGATGCTGGTGAACCCCATTCAAGGCCGCACCCAGCTCACCCACAACGACCTGACGCCGATCGCCTACCTGATCACGGAGCCGATGGTCGCCGTGGTCCGCGCGGATTCGCCGATCAAGACCGGCAAGGACCTGGTCGAAGCCCTCGCGAAGAATCCGGCGTCATTGAGCATAGCCCTGACGAGCACGGGGCACCGGGTCTCCATCGGGCTGCCCATGCACAAGGCCGGGGTCAACATCAAGGCCGTCAGGATGCCCGCCTTCAAGGGCGGCGGCGAAACGGCGATCGCGGTGCTGGGGGGACACGCAGACGTGCAGATCACTTCCGTTTCGACCGCGGTCCCTCACGTGACGTCGGGCCAGATGCGCGCCATCGCGGTGAGCTCCACCAGGCGGCTCGGAGGAGTCATGGCCTCGGTGCCGACGTGGCAGGAACTCGGCTTCCAGAGTTCCGGTTCGTGGAAAGGCGTCATGGCGCCCAAGGGCATTACACCCGCTCAGATCGCCTTTTGGGAAGATGTAATGCGCAAGACGGCGCAAAGCGACGAGATTCGCCAGTATGCCGAACAAAACCAGTGGATCCTGGAGTTCAAGGGGGCCGCAGAAACGAAAAAATGGCTGGACGCCGAGTTCGCGGCGCTGAAGGTGATCATGACCGAGCTCGGCCTGGTCAAGCAGTAACGGTCAGCGGTTCGCTCTGCTGCCAGGCTGCGGAACGGCCTGCAGGAGGCGAGGTCGGCGCCGGCTGATTCGCTCTCAGTAGCTCTGGAAGATCCGCTGGAGCTCCGCCGGATCCTTAGTCGTCGTCAGCGCCAGCATCAACAGGATTCTCGCCTTCACCGGCGTGAGGTTGTCTCCCCAGATCAGGGGGCGACTTTCCTTGGCCCGGGTATCGGTGACCCGGCCCATCCCGCCGCGATTGGTCATCACGACCGGAATGCCCTTGGCCGCGACCCGCTTGACCGCTTCGTCCATGGCGGGAGTACCCGAGCCGGTTGGAAACCCGGCAATCACGAGCCCTTCGGCGCCGTGCGCGACGGCCGCTTCGATCAGCGCGCCATCCGCGCCCGCATAGGTATAGATGATGTCGACGCGGGGCAGCTTTTGCATGCGGTTGACGTCGAAAGGCGTGGCCGTGGTGTGCTGCTTCACCGGCACGCGGTAGAAAGTGACCTGGTCCTCGTCGACGAAGCCCAGGGCGCCCAGGTCGCGGCTGGAGTAGGTCTCCACGCGATAGGTGATGTTCTTGGAAACATCGCGTGCCGCGTGGATGAGATCGTTGGCGACGATCAGCGCGCCTTTGCCTCTGGCCTCGTCGCTGGCCGCGACCCGCACCGCCTGGAGAAAGTTCTTGGGGCTGTCGGAGCTGAGGGTCGTGAACTGCCGCTGGGCCGCGGTGAGCACGACCGGCTTGTCACTCTTGACCGTGAGGCTCAGGAAGTAGCCGGTCTCCTCCAGCGTATTCGATCCGTGGGTGACGACCACGCCTTTGACCTCGGGTTCCCGGGAGAGGATTTCGTTGATCCGCCTGGCCAGCGTTAGCCAGTTCTCCACGGTGATGCTGCTGCTCCCCACGCGGATCACCTCTTCCACCTCCAGCCGCGCGACCTTTTTCAGGGCCGGGATCGCGTCAGCAACTTCGCCCGCGTGGAGGCGGCCCGACGGCGTGTTGGCGATGGTCCCGCCGGTCGCGACCACTTTCACGAGAGGCAACTTATCCTGGGCCTCGACTGCGCTTACGCTGGCAAGGAGGACAACGACTGCGGCACAGCGGCTGATATCGATCATGAAATATCTCCCTTTGGTTTTGAACGGGTGGCGACGGTTGGAAGGATGGGGGGTCAGACTCGATTTTCCGCTAACGTCGAAACGAAGTCGCGACGAAAATCGAGTCTGACGCCATTAATTCGATTTGGTGATTGCTGGATGCGACGGGCGTTCCGGCAAATCATGTGCTTGCCCCGCGAAGCCGGTCAAGCGAAACTGTGCACATCGATAGCTCTGGAAGCGGCCGACATGCTCACAACAACCCTCTGCGACCTTCTCCGCATCGAGTACCCGATCATCCTGGCGCCGATGGGCTCCGCCACCTCGGCCGAGTTCGCCGCCGCGGCGTCCAACGCCGGCGGGCTGGGGAGCATCGGGACTCTGAACCGGCCGACCGCCGCAGTCTTGCGCGATATCAAGGTCGTCGCCGATCTCACGAGCCGGCCCTACGCCGTCAACCACATCCCGCCCACCCTGGACGAAACAGCCTTCCGGGCCACACTGGAAGCGCGGCCGGCCGCCATCTCCTTCGCCCTCGGCGATCCGGGCGGCCTCGTCCGCCGTGCCCACGACGCCGGCGCGCTGGTCATCGTCCAGGTTACGACCGTCGCCCAGGCAGTTGAGGCGGCTGAGCGCGGCGCCGACCTGATCATTGCCCAGGGCGGCGAGGCGGGCGGCTACGGCGGTAACGTCAGTACGCTGGCCCTGCTACCGCAGGTCGTCGATGCAGTGGCGCCTGTTCCCGTCGTCGCGGCCGGCGGCATCTTCGATGGCCGCGGTCTCGCCGCCGCGCTGGTGCTCGGGGCTGTAGGTGTCAACCTGGGCACGCGCTTCCTCGCTTCCCCTGAAGCGCCGATCGCGGACGAATGGCGGCGCGCCATCCTCGCGGCCGCCTCCGAGGACACGATGAAAGTCGACGCCCTCAACGACATCCGGCCTTTGCCCGGCACGGCGGGCTACGGCACCGTCCTGCGGTCGATCAGGACGCCGTTCATGGAAGAGTGGCAGGGGAAGCGTGAGGAGGCCCGTGCCAATCGCGAGCGTCTGAACCAGCAAATGCTGGCCGCCACCAAGGCCGGCCGCCGCCACGAGATGCTGCTGACCGCGGGTCAGACCGCCGGCGGCATCAAGGACGTGCTGCCGGTGGCGCAGATCATGCGGCGAATGATGGCTGAAGCCGAGGTGGCGCTGTCGCGCGCGCCGGAATCTTACGCGTCCGCTTAGCGAGGGTCCGGTCGCCGGCGAGTGGGCTACCCTGGCAGTTTGTCGCCGTCCGCCGGCGCCGCCACCTCGAACGCGTTGGCGATCCCCGACACGAACGCGAAGTAGCTCGCGGCCGCAGTCAGCTCGACCAGCCACTGCGCGCCGTATCGTTTCTCGAGCGCGTCGAAGGTCGCCTGATCGACCCGGTTCGTTCGCATCAGCTGCCGGATGTAGCTGACGATCTCGCGCTCCTCCGGGGGCAGCTTGCCCGCGTCACCCTTCGCCCGGATGAGGTCGATGAGCTCCTCGCGAACGCCGTTACGGCGGGCCGCGGCGACCTGGGCCGCCCACACATACGCCGCATCGCGCTCGCGCGCGGCAGTGAGCGCGGCGACCGAGCGGAGCTTCGACTCGACGATGCTGTCGTCGCGGAAGAAGGTGACCAGGGGCAGCACCCGCTCCGCCAGCTTCGGGCTGTGTAGCAGCATGCTGAACGGCCCGCGCATCTGGCCGAACACTTTCACGATCGCGTCGGCGACGGCGTGGTGCTCGGCGGGCAAGTCGGACTTGGTGGTAATCGCCTTGATGCGCGGCATGGGAATCTCCTTTGATGGTAACGATATGAGGGGATATTCCCCTCATGCTCCCTGGAACCTATCAGCGGGCTGTTTCGGTCATTTTGATACAGCCGCAATGTTTTTGAGCGTGGCGGCAGATCATGTACTCGATGCGTGAAGGGGGTCAAACGGCGGCGAACTCGGTGTGCTCTTGGGGACCTGAGCCGCCGAGCAGTCGCAGACCAGAAAGGGGGCGGCTGCGACTCGTTAGCCGCAGGCTCCGTTTGCGGGAGCAGCCGCAAAGCCACGGTCCATTGACGGCTCCATAGCCTCAGATCGCTCTCTTCTAGCAGGTGATCCAAGCGTGATCCGTGGCGTCGGGGAGCACTGGGCGAGTCTCGTGTATGCATGCCTGATTGCAGAAATCACCCGCCCGATGTCAGCGAAAAGAATCGAGCCCTCGCGCGAGTTGCGCAGCCGCCCTGCCTGGTCGAGCAGCGCAGGGGACCGCACGAGTTTACGAGGTAGCGGCGGCGAACCGGGGCGCCCTTTTTCTTTGGTGACTTTCATTTTGGGCGAGCAAAAAGAAAGTCACCG
>CAYYZZ010000057.1:0-12831 GCA_964476235.1 uncultured Streptomycetaceae bacterium
TGACCTCCTCGCCGCGCTCGACGGCCTCGATATAACGCGAAAAGTGCTGGTTCGCTTCTCTCAGGCTGACCTGCTGCTTCATCTGCTGCTCCTTGACCGGTGAAACACTATTGTAGAACGTTCTACATTAGCGCGTCAACCCAAAAAAGCGCACTGGCAACGCCGGTCTTGCGTGGTTAGAACGGGGAGAGGGTTCCTTTTTCCCTTCACTAGCAGTGTGTCGGACTTTGGGTTCCACACGGGCCTTCGAAGGGCGCCGCCATCATGATCTGCGGTGCCGGCGGGCGACACACTGCTAAATGGAACGGCCGGTTACGAGGGATGCTGCTCATTCCGCAGGAACTGGTGTGCCTTGCCTACAATGTAGAGCGGATGCACCGGATGCAGCGCGCCTGAATGACGGTTCCAAGGCAATAAATATCCCATTACAGCCTGTCGGCTCCGCGGTACCCAGGATCGACTACCTATGCGTTCACACCGATCGTTCATGGGACCCAGTCCGACAGGCTGCTAAGTCCGACAAACTCCTAGCGCAGCGAGCTCCCGCGCCACCGCGTCCAGCACCTCCCGCCAGTCGCCCGCTGTCTGCTGGGTGAAAATGCGCAGCGATGGGTACCACGGGCTGTCTTCCCGGCCGGAAAACCAGTACCACAGCCTGCCCCGGGCCCTGGGCAGGAGCAGCCAGACCGGCCTGCCGAGGGCGCCGGCCATGTGCGCGGTGACATTGCTCACGGTAATCACGAGGTCGCAGGCGTTGCACAGCGCGGCGAGCCCTTCCAGGTCATTGTGCAAATCGACATCATCAAAATGGGCGATCTCAAGGCCGTGATGTCTACGCAGTTCGTCCCGGGCTTCTTCGGTATCGCCGTATTGCAGATCGACGAACTGCACGCCAGGCACACGCAATATGCCGGTCCAGTCCGCCAGGCGGGCGGTCTTCCGGTCGCCGAATTCTCGGTTGGCGCTCGCCCACGAAATGCCGACGCGCATCCCCGGCCGCGAGGTGCTCAACCGGGCGCGAAAAGCGCCGGCGCGGGCTGCGTCGGCCTTCAGGAATCCAACGTGACGCGGGAAAGCGTCGAATGACGGACGCAGCCAGCGGCCCAGGCTGGCCAACGGAGCCTGGCAGTCGTAGTCGTTCTGGGCGATCAAGCCGGGATCCTGCCGGGCCACCACGGCGGCCCGCGGAAACGAGCGCTGGAACAGGGTCACCAGCCGCGGATCCATCTCGAGGGTGATTCGCAGCGCAGAATCGGCGAGCTCCGCGATCATGCTCCCGTAGATGATCTGATCACCGATGCCCTGCTCGCTCCAGAGCAGCAACCGGCGCTGCCTGGACCGGTCGCCGTCCCAGTGCGCGCCCGTGTGACGCCTGGCTTGCGCGCCGGGCCGGCGCCAGCGCCACTCGTATTCCTGCCATCCCTCGGTCAGCCGGCCGCTGCCCAGCAGCGCGAGGCTCAGCTCGCAATGCGCATCGGCGTCGTCCGGCTTCATTTCAAGAGTGCTGCGGAATTGCGCAATGGCGTCATCGGTACGGCCGCAATGCTGGAGCGTCACCCCAAAATTGAAGTGAAACGGGGCGCTGCCTGGCTGCGCCTGGATGGCATGCCGGTGGGCCTCGACGGCTTCGTCGTAGCGATAGACCGAGCGCAGGGAGCCGCCGAGGTTATTCCACGCGTGCGCAAGCTCCGGTTCGATCTGCAGCGCGCACCGGCACGCCTCGATAGCCTCTTCGTGCCGGCCGCCATCGTGCAGGGCGCTGCCCAGGTTGTTCCATGCCGCGGCCAACGCAGGATCCAGCTCGGTGGCGCGCCGGCAGGCTTGCACCGCCTCGTCGAGCGCGCCGGACTCGCGCAATGCATTGCCCAGATTGGACCAGACCGGCGCGAGCAGTGGCTCGATTCCGAGCGCGCGGCGATAGGCGTCGATTTCCTCCGCTCGCTTGCCCTGCTCGCCCAGCACCCCGCCTAGATTGCTCCAGGCCTGGGCATAAGCCGGATCGATCCCGAGCGCCTTGCGGTATGCTTCCTCGGCGCGTTCAAGTTGCTGCCGGCCTTCCAGCGCCGCTCCCAGGTTGAACCATGCGCTGGCCAGCCCCGGCGCCGTCTCGATCGCCCGGTTTGCCGCCTGCAGCGCCTCGTACGGCTGGCCTTGCCAGCGCAGCGCGTGGGCCAGCTCGCTCCAGGCGCGCCCGTCCGCGGGCTCGAGATCGAGCGCGCGCCGGCACGCATCGACGGCTTCTCCGAACCGTCCTTCCAGCCTGAATGTTCGGGCACGCGCCAGCCACTCGCCGGCAGATGGCCCGTTGCCGCGCTCAGTCATCACGGCATTGCCTGACTATGATTCATGGAGCTCGCCCGACGCTCGAAGCTTGTCCGCCACATGGCGGAGCAACGAAGGCCAGTCGGTCAGGTGCGGTGCAGTGACGATCTCCACGGAGGGATACCAGAGCGAGCGATAGCTTCCGCCGTGTGCCCAATAGTGAAAAGGCGCCTGGTCCGCGAGATACAGCAGCCAGGTGCGCTTGCCCAAGGCGCCCGCGAGATGCGCGTTCACGTTGCTCGTGGTAATCAGCAGATCGCACGCCTCGAGTATGGCGAGCAGATCTTCGAGGTCATTGTAATAATCCACTTCGTCGAAATGGAGGAGCCGCATGCCTGCCTCTTCCATCGACACGCGCTCGGCGCGCGTATCGCCATACTGCACGTCCACAAAATGCGCGGCGGCGTGAAAGAGCGGCGCGAACTCGGCAAGGGAGCTGCTTTTTCTCGGGCCCCAGTAGTCCTTTCGCGCGCTGCGCCAGGAAAGCGCCACTTTGGGTGCCGATCCCAAAGCGTCGAGCCGCGTCTGGAAATGCGCGATCCGTCCTGGCGCGGCTTCCAGCAGTTTCGCCGGCTGGCGCTCAAAATCGGGGCGGTTGCGCCGGTAAAGCCCCGGCAACGATCCGGCCAGCAGTACGCGGCTAGTCCGCTGCAGTTCATCCCGCGGCGGATCGCACAGCGGAACGAAACGGACTTGCGGATAGCGTCGCTGGTAGGCCTCCAGCAGACGGCCGTCCACTTCGTACACGATCGGCTTGCCCGCTGCGATCAGCTCGGGTATCAGGGTGGAAAACAGCAACTGGTCGCCGATACCCTGCTCCGCCCAGATGGCCACGCTATCGACCGCCGTTTCAGCCGGCCCCTGCCAGCGCGGCAGCCCTTCGTACAACGCTACTGATGCGAGGTCTCTCCTCGCGGCCGAGCGGATCGGCATGCATTGCAGTCGTTGCTCATAGGCCGGCCATCCCTGGCCGAAGTCGTGGCCGTACAGCCGCAGGACGCCGAGATTGTATTGCGCGTCGGCAAAGCCCGGTTTCAGCGCAAGCGCTCGCTCGTAGGAGGTGCGTGCTTCCGCGTAACGTCCCCGCTCCGCCCACGCGATGCCCAGATTGACGTGGGCGTCGAGGCAGCCGGGATCGATTGCGAGCGCCTGCTCATAAGCTTGCACGGCTTCCTC
Source organism: uncultured Streptomycetaceae bacterium (assembly GCA_964476235.1). GTDB lineage: Bacteria > Pseudomonadota > Gammaproteobacteria > Burkholderiales > SG8-41 > SG8-41. Next base: position 3,499 of record CAYYZZ010000057.1, read on the forward strand.
AAAGCGTCCTTGCGCTCGCAACACACTGCCCAAGTTGCTGCGCGCCGGTACCTGGCGCGGATTGATCTCGAGGACGCGCTGGTAGGATGCTGCCGCCTCGTCAGCCTGCCCGCGCTGCTGGAACAGCAGCCCGAGATTGTGATGGGCATCCTCATAGCGCGGATCGGCCGCGAGCGCGTCCCGGTAGGCGGATTCTGCTTCCACCAGCCGTCCCATGCGCATCAACTGCGTCCCGATGTTGAAATGGCCCTCGGCCCGGCCGGGGTGCAGGAGCACGAACCTCCGATAGGACGCCAGCGCACCCTCCGCTTCTCCCGCCTCGGCCAGGGCATTGCCCAGGTTCAACTGGACATCCGGATCATCCGGCGCCTTTTCTGCCGCAGTTCTCAATGCAGCCAGCGCTTCCGTTGCCCGGTGCTGGGGGAGGAGCGCCAGCCCCAATCGCATATACAACAATGCATGAATGGCGCCGAGTTGCAGCGCGCGCCGGAATGCGGCTTCTGCGGCGGAGTAGTCGCGCAATGCCAGTTGCGCGAGGCCGAGATGCTCCTGCATGGCGGCGTTTCCCGGATCTGCCTGCATCGCCATTTGGATGCAGGATACGGCCTCACCGGGAGATCCGGCGGCAAGGCGTGCCATCCCCATCAAATGCAATGCTTCGGGATTGCGCGGCGCATGAGCGAGGATCTCCCTGCACAACCGTTCGGCGCCCGGCAGATCCCCGGCCTGGAAACGGCCAAGTGCCTCGCGTAACTTGCGCTGAAGAGCGGCGGGCATTTTTCAGTAGCCAGGTGATGAACCTTGCCCCATTATCGTTGACGGAGCAGATTCCCCGTACAAAAAAAACGGGCACCCGAAGGTGCCCGTTCAAGACTGCTGTTGCGCTGTTTCTTAGAAGCGATGCCGCATGCCGATCCCGATGAAGGTCTGCTTGCCGCCCAGCGTGGCGTCCGCGATGCCCTGGTCGAAGTTCCCCGTGTTGGAATCGTTCTTCATCCTGGCGGCGCCGACATAGCCCTGCGTGCGCTTGGAGAAGTCGTAGGCATAGTCGATGCCGTAGACCTTCGCGCCCGTGTTCGAGCCGACCGCGAAATTGCCGATCGTGGCGCCCGCCGTGCCCTTGCCGTCCTTAGCCTTGCCAAACGCCGCCTTCAGGCTGTGCGGGCCGGCAATTTGCCAGTCCACGTAAACCGCGGCACCGGTCTGCTTCAGGCTGTCACTGGCGACCGTGATGTTCTCGTACTCGTTGCGGGCAACAACCGCGCTTAAGCGGAGGTTATTCGCTAACGTAAAGACACCGACCAGCGTCAAGCCGTCGTCATCCCCACCGCCGCCGACCGTGCGGAAATCCTGGTGACGCTCAAAGCTCACGCCGACATACAGCGGGCCGCCACGATAAGCGCCGGAAACGCTGTACAGGCGCGGCGACCGATCGGCAGTTTCCGCAATGGTGGCCTGCTCGTTGGACGCCGATACCGATCCCTTTACCTCGAAGCCGCCCCAGCTCGGGCTGTGATAGTTAAACGAACGCGACTGACGGCGGTAGAACGACGCGCCCGCGTTGCCGACGTTGCTCTGGCTGCCGCTGTAGAGCAGCACGGCCGTGCCGCCGTACACGTTGGTGCCGCTGAACCAGCCGCGGGCCGTGTTGTAGTTCAACTTGTGCGGGGTGTCCCAGGTGCCGGCGAAGAGGTTGCCGAAGCTGCCCTTGAAGCCCATACCGCTGTTGCGGCCGCACCAGCCGGCCGAATTCGATTGCGCCGTCGTGCCCACCACGTCGAACGAACTCGTGCACTGGAACCAGGCCGAAAGACCGCCGCCCAGCTTCTCCTCGCCGCGGACGAAAATCTCCGGCTCGGATTGGTGCATGTTGTCGTGCTTGGACGCGGAGGACGGGTTGCCCGGATTGTGATAACCGTAGATCAGGTGGACCGCGCCGCCGATCTGCACGGTGCTGGTCTGCGCCAGTGCCAGACCCGGCACCGCAACGCCCAGCGCGCCTGCGACGGCAGCCGCCATTAGTTTTTTGTTCATGCTGAATCTCCTTTGAAGTTTCAAAGCCCTCAGGGCGATCACATCACGTGTTTGCGACAGCCCCAAACTGTCCCCCCCCTTGCGGTGAGGTTGCGGCTAGTTTGCCGGAGTGCCCAATGGGCCAGCAACAAGAACGGGACTTTTTCCTCACTATTTCAAGGATTTTGTTGCATATGTGCAACAACAGGATCGCGGCTTCAAACCCAGTGGAAATACAGGGTTAATATCTCTATTTATCCTATAGTTAGTTAACTTAAGTGCCTATCCGCCAGGCGGGGAGTGGTTAACCGCTACAATTGCCCCACGAAAATGCGAGGATGACAAGTGGTTCGTGAGTTGATCGAAAGAGGCCTGCGGGAACACCAGGCCGGACGCTTATCTGAGGCAAATAGTTTTTACGAACAAGCACTTGCAATACAGCCCCGGCATCCGGATGCGCTCAATCTCGCGGGAGTTGTGGCCTTCCAGGGCGGAGATCCTGAGCGCGCGATGGGGTTGCTTGAGCAAGCCGTCGAAGTACTGCCCGAAAATCCGGGGTTTCGGGCAAACCTCGCTCAGGTATACCTAGCCGTCGACCGTGTCGCGGATGCGCACGCCGCGTTTCGACGCGCCATCGAACTGGATCCCGCGAATCCCCAGTTCGCCACCGGCGCCGCCAACTGCCTCGCCATCCAAGGGCGCCTGGCGGAGGCCGAACAACAGCTGCGCGAGGTAGTGCGTCGCCATCCCCGCTTCGCACTCGCCTGGTTCAATCTGGGCAACGCCGTACGCGACCAGGGGCGTATGCAGGAGGCTGCGGAATGCTTCCAACGCACGGTCGAACTCGACTCCGCACTTCCCGATGCCTGGAATAACCTGGGCAATGTGCTGCACCAGCTCGAGCGGTTCGAGGAGGCGGAGCAGTGTTTCCGCGAGCACCTCGCAAGTCAGCCGGACTCGGCAGCCGGTTACGCCAACCTCGCTTCCGTGCTGACGGACAGCGGCCGGTTCAGCGAGGCAGAGGCCGTCTGCCGCCAGGGCATCGCGCGGTCGCCCCGCGCGGCTGAACTACCGAAACTCCACCAAATTCTCGGCGCCGCGCTGGCGCACCAGGGCAAGCTGAAGGCCATGCTGGACGCGGACCGCGCAGCCGCCGTCCTCGCTCCGACGGACGCGCGCGCGCAGTGGTTCTATGGCTACGCGCTCGTCCAGACCGGCAGTGAAGATGAAGGATTCGAAAAACTGGAGCAGGCGCTGAAACTGGACCCGGATTCGAAGGAGTTGCGCGGCGCCGCGGCCGGCCTCTATCTGGCCAGGGGAGACCTGTGCGCCGGATGGGCCGCCTATGAATCGCGGCTTGCGCGAGGCTTGCTCGCGGAGAAATTTCCCGACCTGCAGCTCGTCGCGGCAATGCCTGCCGACTTGTCCGGCAGAACGATCTGCCTGATGCGGGAACAGGGCCTGGGGGACAACCTGTTTTTCCTGAGATACGCGCAGGCGCTGAAATCGCGCGGCGCGCGCATCACTTGCCTCTCAAACCCAAAAATGGCCTCCCTCCTCGGGCGTGTTCCCGCACTCGATGAAGTCCTATCGCAGGAAGAACCGCCTCCAGCCACGGATCTGGTGGCGCGGGTCGGCAGCCTGCCGTATGTGCTGGGTCAATTCGGATCTGCGCCAAACCGCCCGGCTTTCGATTCAGCGCAGCGGGCGGCTGGAACAACGTTGGCGCCTCGACTGGGATGCACCCGCCTGCTACGAATCTTCTATCCCGAATTGCCGCCGCCGCTCGCACTGCCGCCCCTGCCGGATCGACTGGATGAAATAAAGCGGCGGCTCGATCAGGCAGGCCCGCCGCCTTACATCGGCATCACGTGGCGCGCGGGAACGCCGCCCGCGGAACAGCGAGGAACGGTTTGGGTCCTGCACAAGGAAACCCCGTTGGAAGGGCTGGGCGCCTGCCTGCGCGGCTTGAATGGCACGTTGCTGTCCCTGCAGCGGCATCCCAGACCCGGGGAAACCGAACAAGTCGCATCGCGGGCGGGCAGGCCAGTGCATGACTTCAGCGCGCTCAATGAGGATCTCGAATCGATGCTGGCGCTTCTGGCATTGCTCGATGACTATGTCGGCGTCAGCAATACCAACATGCACCTGCGGGCCGGCACCGGCCGCCCGGCGCGGGTACTCGTGCCGCGTCCTGCGGAATGGCGCTGGATGGCGGCGGGAGACACTTCCCCATGGTTTCCGGGTTTCCGCGTCTATCGCCAGCGGACGGACGGGGACTGGGGCGAGGCGTTCGAGAACCTGCGCCACGACCTCATCACCCAGTTTGGCGCGGCCAGTCAGAACCGGTAAAGCGCGGCGGGGTTATCGACCAGAACCCGCTTGCGCCTTTTCCCACCCTGCGCCCGGTTGAGCAGCGCGGCGTCATTGTGCACAGCTTCGGGTGTCGCGAGCAGATGCGGCCAGTTACTCGCCCGCACCTGCGCTGCAGCATGCGGGTGCCCGCCCGCGAGGCAATGCTGCCGGGGCAAGCAGGGCCCGGCACAGGGCGCAGTCATGAGGCGGTTGGCCGACCAAACCGGTCGTGATAAAATTCTTACCGCGTTTTACTCAGGAAATCCCGATGGCTGAAACCTCAACGATGTCCAGTAAAGGACAGGTGGTGGTTCCAAAGCGGGTGCGCGAAGCGCTACAGGCGAACAGCGGCGCGCGCATCGGCTTCGAGCTCAAAGGCGACAAGGCAGTGATGTTCGTCGTGCGCAAGAAGACCGCGAAGCCGGAAGACGGCTACGGCCTGGTCAAAGGCAAGGGCCCGAAGGTGGCGCTGGAGGACTGGAACGCCAAGCTCGGGGCGGCGCTGAGGCGCGAACATGCGCGCCGTTGATACCAACATCCTCACGCGCTACTTTCGCCAGGACGACAGCCGTCAGTCGCCAGCCGCGCTGCAGGTCATGGCGGGGCGCGCAGTGTTTTGTCCCAAGACCGTGGTGCTCGAATTCGAGTGGGTGATGCGGTACGTCTACCAGCACGAGCCGGCCGACATCGCGCGTTGCCTCACCACGCTGCTCAACCTGCCGAACGTCCTCATCGAGGACGAGCAGCAAGTCACGGACGCGCTGGGCGCGTACGAACGCGGCATGGACTTCGCCGACGCGCTACACCTCGCTGCAAGCCACGACTGCGAGGACTTGGTCACCTTCGACGGACGCCGGTTCGCCCGCCGCGCCAGGCGCCTGGCGCTGAAACCGCCGGTCACCGTTCCGACAGGAGATACCGATGGCTGAAAAAGTCTCCACCCTCGCCATCCGGCAGCGCATCGGTGACATGCTCAATCGGGTTGCCCTGCGCCACGACGAGTTCATCATCGAGCGCAAGGGCAAGCCTCTGGCCGCCCTCGTCCCGGTCGAGCGCCTGGAACAGATGCGCCGTTTCGCCCGCCAGCATGCGCTCCAGTTCCTGGAACAGCAGAAGGGCGCCGCGATCTCCGACGAGCAGGCCATGAACCTGGCCCTCGAGGCGCGGGGGTGGGCGCGCGGGCAGGCCCGCAAGCCGCGGCGCTAGGAGTTTGTCGGGCTTGACCCCGACAAACTCCTATAGCAGCCTGTGCGGACTCTTAGGTCCGACAGGCTGCTAGGCCACGTGACCGGTGCTCCGCGCGGTCCTCGACGCCAACGTCTATGTGAGCGCCGTCGTCCGGCCCGAAGGCCCGCCGGGCGGGATCATTGAACGGTTCCTGCGCGGCGCGGCCTTCGAGGTCGTTCTTTCGCCCGCCTTGTGGAGGAAGTGCTGCGCGCCCTCGCCTACCCGAAGGTCCGTAAGTTCATCCGCGGCGATGTCGAACCCGGGCTCTGGTTCGAGGACATCGTCGTGCTGGCCGATCTCGTGGCCGGCGAGGGGATGCCGCTCGGCGTTTGCGAGGATCCGGACGACGACCAGTATATTGCCGCCGCGCTCGAGGGTCGCGCCGCGTTCGTCGTCACCGGAGACCGCAAGCTGCTCGCGCTCAAGGAGCACGAGGGCATCCGCATCGTGACGCCGCGCGAATTCCTCGACCTTCTCGGACCGTGAGACTCGAAGTTAAATCCCGAGCCCCGCGAGCTGTTTCTCAGGATAGCGGGTGCCCGCCGTGACGTTGAGCGGGAACGCCTTTGACAGCTCGGATACCTCGGCGGGGGTCAGCTTGATATTGACCGCCGCGCAGTTCTGCTCGAGATAGGTGCGGCGCTTGGTGCCGGGGATCGGTACGACGTCCTCGCCCTGCGCGAGCAGCCAGGCCAGCGCAACCTGCGCCGGCGTGCATTTCCGGGCCGCCGCGATTTTCTCGAGCGGCGCGAGCAGCCCGGCGTTCTTGCCGATGTTGTCCGCGCTGAAACGCGGGTGTTCCCTGCGCCGGTCCTTGGGCAGCAGGGCATCGAGCGTCTTCAGGGTGGCCGTGAGAAAGCCGCGCCCGAGCGGAGCGTACGCCATGTAGGCTATGCCGAGCTCGCGGCAAGCCGGCAGGATTTCCTTTTCCACGTCGCGGCTCCACAGCGAGTACTCGGTTTCGACCGCGATGATGGGATGAACCTTGTGCGCGCGCCGGATGGTCTGCGGGCCCGCCTCCGAGAGCTGGAGGTGGCGCACCTTGCCCTGCTCCACCAGCCGCTTCATCGCGCCGACCGTGTCTTCGATCGGCACGGTCTTGTCCACGCGGTGCAGGCCGTAGATGTCGATCGCGTCCACGCCCAGGCGCTTCAGGCTCCTATCGCACGCTTGCGGCACGTAGTCCGGGTGCCCGCCGGTGAGCGCCGGCGCCCCGCCGCCGTCTCCGCGGCTCGCGAGCGCGAGGTTGCCGAACTTGGTCGCGACCAGCACCTTGTCGCGCCTGCCTTTCAGCGCCTTCGCGATCAGCTCCTCGTTCACGCCGTTGCCGTAGGCGTCCGAAGTGACGAGCAGGTTGACGCCGAGGTCGATCGCGCGGTGGATGGTGGCGATGGATTCCTCGTCATTGGGCTCGCCATAGCTGATTGACATGCCCATGCAGCCCAGCCCCACCGCCGAGACTTCCGGGCCGGCCTTTCCCAGCTTGCGCTTTTGCATTTGTCCCTCCAATGTTCCGTTAATCGTAAATCGCGAATCGTAAATCGATCACGGTTCTTTGCTCACGATTCACCATTCACCATTCACGATTCACTATTCACCGGTTACTTCGCGTAGGTGACCGTAAGGTCGCCTATTCCATCCACGTGCCCTTCGAGCTTGTCGCCCGCCTTGACCGGGCCCACGCCCGCCGGGGTGCCCGACATGATGATGTCGCCGGCGCGCAGCGTGATGAGGTTCGAGAGAGTCGAGATCGTCTCGGACACGTTCCAGATCATCTCCGACAGATTGCCACCACCATCTCGATCTCGTGGTGCAGATCCTGGGTGACCTGGGGGAAAGGAAGGGTGCGCCGTTCGGCACGATGGCGTCCGCCGGCTTCATGTGTCTTCCTTTCGTCAGGTTTTCAAATCTGCGGGCCGCTGGCGCGGTCCGCGGGGTTTCGACGGGTTTTCGATTAATGCCGGTGCTGGATGCCGCGCGGCGCCTACACCGTCTTGCGTTCGACGCCGACCCAGAATCCCTGGGGCATGCGGTTGAAAGTCACGAGATCGAATCGCTGCATGAACTTGGGCAGCCACCAGCTGGGCGGCTGCTGGATCAGGTGGGCATTGCGGCCATCCGGGAGCACTTTGATCGCGGGGAAGGTGTGAACGGTAAATACGCCGACGCTCGTGGTGACCCTTTGCAGGTCGTCCAGCACGTTATCCAGCAAATGCGGCTCGATGTGCTCCAACACGTCGATGCACGCCACGAACCTGCACGGGGCCGGCGGCATCGACCATTGCGGAATCGCAGGGTCGTAGTGATGGATGACCAGCGGGCGCTGGACATGCTCGCGCAGCGCGATCCCCAGCCGCCCCTTGCCGGCGCCGTAATCCAGCAGCTCGTTCGCCGCGGTCGACTCGATGATCTGGGCGACGAGCGGCGCATATCCCACCGATGCCACGCCGTATTTCGGGTTCTCGTGGAGTTGCTGCTGCATCCGCCGGTACTCCTCGCTGATGAGCGAGGGCGGCTGCGTGACCGTTGGTGACATGGCGGTGGCGAAGTCCGTGACGTGGACTGAAAGGTAGCGAATTATAGCCGAAGGCGCCCTCCTGCGGGCGCGGGCGGCCGGTGTAAACTCGCTGCTCCTGCGGCAGCCTCTCCCCTGGAGAAAACATGAAAATCAAGTCCATCAAGGCGGGTGTACACCGGCTTTCCGTCACCGTGCCGTTGCTGAAAGAGCCGATCAGCCGCAAAACCGTATTCTGCGAGGTCGAGACCGACGACGGCTACGTCGGTCACGGGATCACCGGCGGCGCCTACCTGCCGTTCGCGATCGTCACCGCGATCGAGAAGGAGTTTTTCCCGATCGTAAAGGACATGGACCCGCGCGACACCGAAGCGATACACGAGAAAGTGTGGTGGAAGTTGAACCAGCGCTCGATGACGGGGGTCGTTTCGAGCGCGCTCTCCGCCATCGATATCGCGTGCTGGGACATCCACGGCAAGCTCACCGGCCGCACGGTCGCCCAGCTGCTGGGCGGGGCGCGCGACTGGGCGCCGACCTACTGCACCTTCGGCTTCCATGAATACGACCGCGATCAACTCGTGGAAGCGGCAAAGCTCCAGATCAAGAACGGTCATCGCAGGCTCAAGATGGTGGTGGGCGTGCACCAGGACGGCTGGCAGGAGGATGCGCGGCGCGTGCGCGCGGTGCGCGACGCAGTGGGGCCGGATGTGGAGCTGATGATGGACGCCAACTACAAGTTCAATCCCGTCGACGCCCGCCAGCTGTGCCGCGCCATCGAGGACTGCAATCTCACCTGGTTCGAGGAGCCGGTGTACCAGAACGACACGCGCGCCATGGCCGATCTCCGCCAACACACCAGTATCCCGATCGCCGCGGGCCAGAACGAGGGACATCGCTGGCGGCTGCGCGAGCTGGTGCTGCACCAGGCGGTTGACATCCTGCAGCCCAACGTCTGTTATTGCGGCGGCTACACCGAGGCGCAGAAGGCGGGACACCTCGCCCAGGCTTTCAATATCCCGATCGCGAACGGCGGCGGCTGGCCGCTCCACAACCTGCACACCATGGCCGGCCTCATGAACGGCTGGCGGGTGGAGTTTCACCTCGACATGCAGGCGGTCGGCGAAATGCTCTTCGTCAACCCGCCGCGGCCCGAGAACAACATCGTGAAGGTCCCCAACAAACCGGGCCTGGGGCTGGAACCCAACCGCGACGTGCTCAAGGAC
>CAYYZZ010000058.1:0-12688 GCA_964476235.1 uncultured Streptomycetaceae bacterium
TCTCGTCCAGGACCATCAGCGCATCGTGTGGCAGGTAGTCGATCAGCGTCGGCGGAGGCTCGCCCGGCTGGCGGCCCGAGAGGTGCCGAGAATAATTCTCGATGCCCTTGCAGAAGCCCATCTCGGCGAGCATCTCGAGGTCGAAGCGGGTGCGCTGCTCGATGCGCTGGGCCTCGACCAGCTTGCCTTGCTTCTGGAATTCGTCGATGCGCCCGCGCAACTCCACTTTGATCGCCTCGATCGCCCGCAGCACGGTCGCGCGTGGCGTGACGTAGTGGCTGGAGGGATAGACGGTGAAGCGCGGAACACGCTGCAGGATGTGCCCCGTCAGCGGGTCGAACAGGTGGATGGATTCGACCTCGTCGTCGAACAGGGTCAGGCGCACGGCGGTCTCCGAGTTCTCCGCCGGGAAGATATCGAGCACTTCGCCCCGCACCCGGAACACGCCGCGCTGGAACTCGAACTCGTTCCTTTCGTACTGCATGGTGGCAAGACGCTGGATGGCATCGCGCTGGGCGAGCTTCTCGCGCTCCCGCAGGTGCAGGATCATGCTGTGATAATCCACGGGGTCGCCGATGCCGTAGATCGCGGATACCGTGCAGACGATGATGACGTCGCGGCGCTCGAGCAACGACTTCGTCGCCGAGAGCCGCATCTGCTCGATGTGCTCGTTGATGCTGGAGTCCTTCTCGATGAAGAGGTCCTTCGACGGCACGTAGGCCTCGGGCTGGTAGTAATCGTAGTACGAGACGAAGTACTCGACGGCATTCTCGGGGAAGAACTCGCGCATCTCGGAATAAAGCTGCGCGGCCAGCGTCTTGTTCGGCGCCATGATCAGCGCCGGGCAGCCGAGCTGAGCGATGACGTGCGCCATGGTGTAGGTCTTGCCGGAGCCGGTGACCCCGAGCAGTGTCTGGTAAACAAGGCCGTCGCGCACGCCTGCGACGAGCTTCGCGATCGCCTCGGGCTGGTCGCCTGCCGGGGAAAACAGTTGATTGAGCCGGTACGGGCTCCCGGGAAATTCGACGAGCGCAGGGGCGGCGTGTGGGTCGGCCTTATCGGGCATGGATAGCTTGATTGCCTGAATGGATTGCGCAGCGAAGCCGGTTATTTTCCCACAGCGCGGCGTCTGACCGCCAGCCTGTCATCGCCTAGGAGTTTGTCGGACTTGACCCCGACAAACTCCTTATGCAAAACCGCCCGCATGAGTCCGACAGGCTGCTAGCGCGTTGTCCAGTTACGTCCAGGCGCGCCAACAGGTAAAATACCGTCTAGCAGCCGGTCGGACTGGGATGTCTGACCGGCTGCTAACAGCAAAACCGCCCGAGGATTTCGAATGAAACCCAGAATAACGACCCCTATTGGCCTCCGCTGGGCACGCGCGGTGGCTGAAAAATGAGGATTTCACCGCCTGTTACTTCCGTCTTCGTGCGGGCGGTTTTGCATAAGGAGTTTGTCCGACCTAAGTCCGACAAACTCCTAGCTTGAAGATTCTTCGTCAATATTTCCCCGAATACACTCCGAAAAGATGAGCCAATCCCTGCTCGCCGGCGTTGAAATGGCGCCGCGCGACCCCATCCTGGGCGTCACCGAAGCCTACAACGCCGACCCGAACCCCAACAAAGTCAATCTTGGAGTCGGGGTCTATTACGACGACGAGGGCAAGGTGCCCGTCCTCGAGTGCGTCCGCCGTGTGGAGCAAAAGCTCGCGGAGAGCCCGCTGCCCCGCAACTACCTGCCGATCGACGGTATCCCGGCCTATGATCGGGCCGTGCAGGCACTGCTGTTCGGCGCGGACAGTGCCGCGCTGCGTGAGCAGCGTATCGTTACGGTGCAGACCCCGGGAGGTACCGGCGGCCTCAAGGTCGGCGCCGATCTCTTGCACCGGCTGAACGGCAGCGCCCAGCTGTGGATCAGCGATCCGAGCTGGGAGAATCACCAGGCCTTGTTCGATTACGCCGGTTTCAAGGTCCAGGCCTACCCTTATTACGATGCGGCCAGTCACGGCGTGAAATTCGACGCCATGATCGGCGCGCTCGGCAAGCTGCCGGCCGGGTCGGTCGCGGTGCTGCACGCCTGCTGCCACAACCCGACCGGGGTGGACTTGTCGGCCGACCAATGGGAAAAGGTCATCGAGGTCGTCAACGCCCGCGGGCTGGTGCCGTTCCTCGACATCGCCTATCAGGGTTTTGCCGAAAGCCTCGACGCGGATGCCGCCGCGGTGCGTCGCTTCACGCAGGCCTGCCCGGTCGTATTCGTGTCGAGCTCGTTCTCGAAGTCGCTCTCGCTCTATGGCGAGCGGGTGGGCGCGCTGTCCGTCGTCACCGAGAGCGCCGACGTGGCGGCGCGCACGCTGAGCCAATTGAAGCGCGTGATCCGGACCAACTACTCCAGTCCCGCGACCCATGGCGCGCAAGCCGTGGCCATGGTCCTGACCACGCCTGATTTACGCGCCCTGTGGGACAAGGAACTGGGCCAGATGCGGGAGCGCATCAAGACGGTGCGGCGCCAGCTGGTCGAGAAAATCCGCGGCATCCGCTCCGATTTCGACTTCAGCTTCATCGTCCGCCAGCGCGGCCTGTTCTCCTACTCCGGCCTCTCGAAGGCGCAGGTGAAACGGCTGCGCGAGGAATACTCTCTGTACGCCATCGACAGCGGCCGGATCTGCGTCCCCGCGATCAACTCCCGCAACATCGATTACGTTGCGCGCGGCATTACCAGCGTGCTGGTGTGAGCGGGGTCCCTGCCCCGTTATTTCTTCTTTTCTTCTTTCTTGCCGAACAGGCCCTCGGTCCACTGCCCCACCTTGGCCCCGACCGCGGTGCCCAGTCCCGGCCCGAGTATTGCGGTGCCGGCCGCCGCGCCCGCAAGCGTTCCGCCCGTGGGAAGCAGCAGCGGCGAGTCGACCGTGCCCGAAACGTTGAGGGATACGGATGCCGCAGTGATTGAGGCAGCCTTGATGCTGGTGTAGACCCGGCCCGAGAGCTCGTCCTTGGGCGAGACCGTCACGTTGCCGCTGGCCGACAGCGAGCCCGACACGACGTTGAGCTGGGTCAGGCGCCGTGTTCCCCGATCCATGGCCAGGTGGCCGGATAGCTTGTCGAAGCGGGTCTCGCCGCCCTTGCCGCCATCCCTGCTGATGAGCGAAGTGGCGGCCTTCTTGATATCGATACCGTTGAGCACCCCGTTCCGCACGTCGAACGGCGTCTCCAGGCGCAGCGCATTTACAATTTGGTCCGTCCTGGAAGCGTTGGCCGAGAACATGACCGGCTTGGCGGTCAACTTGCCGCTCAACGTGGGGGGCCTGCCGAGCGCCTGCAGCATCGGCTTGATCTCGACCTGGTTGACCTCGGCATTGCCTTTGAGCTGTATCCCCTTCTCCCAGCTCGCCGTCAGCTTGCCGGTCACGCTGCCGCCGTAGAGTTTCGCGCGGATGTCGCTGAGGTTGGCATCCTTGAGCGTCGCCACGCCCTTGATGACGAGCTCGTCGAAATGGATCGCCGGGCCGAGCGGCGACTTCCACCCCTTCGCGCTGACGTCGATCAGGTAATTGGACCGGTCCGGCGTGATGATGGCCTTGAGCTTGCCGTCGCGATTGACGATGGACGCGCTCTCGAGATTGCCGTCGCCGGTGAGGCTCAGCTTGGCGTCGAACGGCCCGAAAGTGGCTTTCTGCAGCTTGACCACCGCGTCATCGAGCTTGATGCTCTCTACTCTCACGGCAGGTGGTTGGGCGGGCACGCCGGGTTTGGCGTCCGTCTTGGTCCATGCCGGGATCTTGTCGATCGCCTTCTGCGTCAGCACGAGCCCGTCGATCTCGATGCTTTTGATCACCTTGGTCGGGCTGGCGAGCGACCAGAGGTCCGGGGTCACGGTCACCTTGCCGACCTTGATGTCCTCGGTCTTGCCGACCGTGATGCCGCTGACCGTGACATGAGGCAGCGGCAAGCCGGCGGCGCGCAGGCTGCCGATCTTCACCGGCTCTTTGAGCCGCGCGGATACTGCTTTTTCCAGGGTCGGGATGTAATCGTCGAGTGAAATGAAAAACGGGATAGCGGCCAGCAGCCCTATCAGCACGAACAGGACGATGCCGCCAATCTTTAACCACTTCATAAAATAGGGAAATTCGGCAAAAAACGTTGACCGAGCGTACGCAAACTAATAATATATGCCCCTTTCCAAAGCGGCACCAAACAGTTTTTCACAAATCAGGTTTGATCCCCGATAGCTCAGTTGGTAGAGCGTCGGACTGTTAATCCGCAGGTCGCTGGTTCGAGCCCAGCTCGGGGAGCCACAAAGAAGCAGGGGCTAGCGCATTGCTAGCCCCTGCTTCTTTGTACTCGCGTCGTCGTTCAGTAACGAATCGCCTTTTCCACGAGAGAGCCCCCGCCAAGAACCTCTCGGATATTTTCCGGGCCGGCCTTTCTCAATCCATGCATTTTAGTTGCTCCACCCAACCACAACATATTGTGGTTAGTGATTACTAACTAAGCTCAGTGTTGCGAGAAAATACAAATGGATATAAGATCGCCAGTATTGTTGAGTGGTGTCCGCGAACGGGCAATCTCTAGTAAACATTAAGCTGAGATTCTAAATATTTGTTTTAACAATGTTTTTTGAATCCACTACCAGGACGGTCCTATGGCTTGGAACCTAAGACGCAAACCGACAGGAATTCCGAGAATTCCCAAGGTCGGAACAATTAAGGCGATCAAGCCAATTAAGCCAATTGAACCCATTCGCCCGATCAAGCCTATAGCGCCGATTGGATACGACTACTACTGGAAGCCCGGCAGGAAAAAATAGTCACTAACTGCAAGCGTACAAAAGAGGTAAGAAAATGGTTCCTAACGATCTAGCTGTTCCCGAAGCGAAAGTAGTTGAAAAAGCCCACCCCCCCTTCCAAGAGCAGCTAGCCGAATGCCAAGCGCTTGTAGAAGCCTGTAGAAGCGCCAAGGCTGCAACAGAGGCCGAACGCGATAAAGCTGTGCAGGCAAGTTCTGCTGCTATTGCAGCAAAAACGGAAGCCGAAGCCGACCGCGATCTCGCGGCCAAGGCAAAGGCTGCTACCGAGAACGAACGCGATCAAGCTACCAAAGCAAAGGCCGCTGCAGAAGCTGACCGAGACCTAGCCGCCCAGGCTAAAGCAGCAACCGATGCCGCAAAAGTTGCTGCCGAGGCTGAGCGCGATCAAGCCTCCCAGGCTAAGACACCGGCGATGCAGCTAGGGTTGCAGCTGAAACTGAACGTGACTTAGCTACCCAAGCAAAAGCAGCAACCGACGCCGCCAAGGTCGCTACCGAAACCGAGCGTGACCAAGCCACACAAGCCAAGATCGCCGCAGATGCAGCGAAGGCAGCAGCTGAAACTGCGCGCGCGCAAGCCACCGAAGCTAATACCGGCGCGAATGCGGCTAAGGTTGCTGCTGAGAGTGAGCGTGACCAAGCGAAACAAGCAAAAGTGGCAGCCGAGGCAGCTAAAGTTGCTGCTGACGTCGCCTTGGACATGGCGACTAAAGCGGCTCACGCAGCTGAAAGTGAAGCTACACGAGCTGCTCGAGCCCATAACCTAAGCACCACCGCTGGCCTAGCGGGTGCCTTCAATGAAAAAGCGATTGAGGCAAGAAACCGGCAAAACTTGTGGTCGTGGATACTAGTTTTTTCATTGGTTGCAGCAGGCTCAATGGGCTGGTTTCGTTATGATGATTTATCGGTATTGATTGGAACCAATCCAGGTTTCTCGACGCTCGCCGCGAAGTTGCTCGTCACATTATTGGCAGTCGGTGCTCCCGTGTGGTTAGCTTGGATGGCTACAAGGATGATTTCCAAAAATCAATCAATTGCAGCGGACTATGATTACAAAGCTTCATTGGCAAAAGCCTATATAGGCTTTAAACAGGAAGCTCATGGTCTTGATCCGATATTGGAACAGCGCCTATTCGCTGCAGCCATTACCCAGCTCGACGCAAACCCTGTTAGATTTTTGGACCGCGCACATCCTGGTTCACCGCTGCAAGATCTGTTGCAGCAGCCGTTTATGACTGAGGTTTTGCAGGACACCACGTTCAAACAGAAACTAAGCGATTGGCTAAATTTTCGGTTCAAAAAAGGCTGAACACATTTCAGACTGTTTCTCAACGTGACTGACTCGCCGGTTTTGGGCGGTCAAAGGCGAGTGAGGGCGGGCACGTCACGGTTAAAAACAGCTACTTAGACCCCCTGTTAATCCGCAGGTCGCTGGTTCGAGCCCAGCTCGGGGAGCCAAAAAAATCAGGGGCTAGCGCGTTGCTAGCCCCTGATTTTTTAGTACTGTCTCGTGGGATGAGGAGGGGAGCATTTGAAAGCCCCCCTCCCGTTTTTTGATGGGCGATTACTTCTTTTCTTTGCTCATCGGCTCTTTCATTGGCTCTTTGCTCATCGGTGGTTTGCTCATGGGCTCTTTCATTGGCTCTTTGCTCATCGGTGGTTTGCTCATGGGCTCTTTCATTGGCTCTTTGCTCATCGGTGGTTTGCTCATGGGCTCTGTGCCCTCTTTCTTTATGGCCTTCGTTTCCTTGCCCATGGCCGTGTCACGCTTTTGAACTCCGATCTTCTCGGCTGTCTGAGCATCGACCTGTCCGGTACCCTTCATCCCGTTCGCTTCCTGAAACGCCTTAACCGCCGCGCGGGTTTTGGGTCCCATTCTGCCGTCGATAGGCCCGGGATCGTTCCCTTTGGCCTTTAAAGCCTCTTGAACTTTTCTCGTCTCTTCACTGCCCGTCGGCATCATGCCCATGTCGGCGGGTTTCTTCTCCATCATGCCCATGTCGGCGGGTTTCTTCTCCATCTTGCCCATGTCGGCGGGTTTCTTCTCCATCTCGCCCATCTTCTCCGCTTTGGCCGGCGGCGCTTTCTTCTCCTCAGCCGCCCAACCGGACACAGCAACGGTCAAAAGAAGAGTGCTGGCAAATGCCGCTGTCGAAAATGTTCTAAACATAGATTCGCCCTCCTTTTCAACGATTAAACTGATGGTCGTCATGCCGGCTCCTTTGTATGCCGCTCTGGTCGCCTCCGCACCGTAAAACTCGAACCGGAGTGTGGAGACGATTATTACAACCGCCGATGACATGCTCTGTGCGTTGCCGAACATAGCGGGTCGTAGTCCGCAATTGGCCTACGCCGGTTCCGAGACCCTAGACCGCCTGATCAGTGCTTACGCGGCCGCTACGCGATCCTCTGTATTCGGCGTACACGCGGGTCAATTCGGCGCCCATATAAGAAGCGTAAGGGGTCAGACTCCTAAGCATCACGAAGTTAACGTGTAAAAACGGCTGCTTATGGCATCGGTTAATCCGCAGGTCGCTGGTTCGAGCCCAGCTCGGGGAGCCATTAAAAAATTAGCCACGTGTAATGCGTGGCTGTTTTTTTTATCTGCGCGGTTTCATCCTGCGGGTCTCCGGCGTCGTGCGCTGAAACACCCGGGGAACGCCGCTGCCGCGTTTTATTCTTGCCGTGCTGATCCAGGCTCAGGCGTTCTTGCCCGCCGTGACGGCGCCGATCGCGGTGAAAAGGTCGGCGACGGTCTGGCGCGGGATGCCGTGCGTGATGAAGACGAGCCGCGTGGTTCGGTCTGCTCCCGGCCACGCCGCGAGTTCCAGCGGCGGGTGGAACAGGTGCTGCACGCCCTGCACCACCATCGGCCCCTTCTTTCCTTCGACGTTGACCAGCCCCTTGACCCGCAGAAGATCCGGCCCGCGCAGCGCGGTCAGCACATCGAGGCATTGCGTGAACGATTCCCACGCCATGGGTTTCTCGAAGCGCAGCACGAAAGTCTGCACGGTCTCGTCGTGCCGGTGAGCGTGGCCGTGCTCGTCGACTTCATCCGCGCCGAGCCAGCGTTCGATCTCCTCCAGCCTGGCCTGAGTGCGGCGCAGGCCGACGTCCACCAGGAAGGCCAGGTCTATCTCGCCGTTGAGCGCGACCTTGATCGGCGCGCTGGGATTGATCTCCTTCAGGCGTCCGGTCAGCGCCTGCAGCTGCTTCCCGGTGACCAGGTCGGACTTGGTGATCACCAGCCGGTCCGCGAGCGCGACTTGCTTGACCGGCTCGGTAAATTGCACGAGCTGGCCGGGGGCGTTCACCGCATCCACCAGGGTCACCATGCAATCGAGCCGGTACTGCTCGAGCAGCAGCGAATCGGTGATTAGCGTCTGCATCACCGGCGCGGGGTCGGCCAGCCCGGTGGTCTCGATCACCACGCGGTCGAAATCGATGATCTCGCCATTGCGCCGCTTGATGAACAGATCGCGCAGGGTCTCCTGCAGGTCGCCGCGCAGCACGCAGCACAGGCAGCCATTGTTGAGCAGCATCATCTGCTCGGACGAGACCTGGACGAGATCGTTGTCCACGCCGATCTCGCCCAGCTCGTTGACGATCACCGCGACCCGGTTCATCTCGGGCCGCTTGAGCAGGCGGTTGACCAGCGTGGTCTTGCCGCTCCCCAGGAAGCCGGTGATGATCGAGACCGGGATCAGGCCCGCAAGCGCGTCGCGGGTTGTGCTCGGGCTTGCTTGAGTAACAGGCATGATTAAATTCAGCGGTTAGCTTTTGGCGGTTAGCTAAGAGCTAAAAGCCAATAGCTAAAAGCTGGTCTCCAGCGTGTAGAGCCCGCCGCCAAAGCGGTCGACGGCGTAGACCAGACGGTTCTCGTCCACCCAGACGTCGTTGATCTGCGCCGAGCCCTTCGGGGCGAGCTTGGGCGTACCCGGCACGAAGTAGCCGACTTCCTTCGGCTGCAGCGGATTGGAGAGGTCGAAGGCCCGCACGCCGCCGTTGAAGAACGTGCCGAAGATGAGCGTTTCGGAGCGGAACGAGCACGGCCCCGGCAGGTTCTCGTGCAGGTTGTGCGAGCCGAAGCGGCCGCCCCGCTTGATGAAGGCATCCACGGGCGGCAGCGGCAGCGTCGCCACCGGCACCAGGTTGCTTTCCACCCGCGCGTCCACCACCCACGTGAGCTTGGGCCAGTCCTCGCCGTTGTCCCGCACGCACTCGTCCGAGATGATCAGGTAACCGCGCTCAATCAGCGGCAGCACGGTGTGCGTGAAGCCGTTGTAGGGCGGCGAGTACTGCAGGTGGCCGACCGGCATGGGCTTCGACTTGTCGCTGATGTCCAGTATCCAGGCCCCGCCGTCGATATAGGCGACGTAAGCGCGGTTCGGCTTCTGCGGGTAGACGTTGGTGTTGTGCGGACGGTAGCCGCCGTCGAACTTCGGATGGCGCGGCGGCGGCGGCGCGGAATCGCCCTTGCGAGTGCCGGGATACCACCAGCGCCCCACCTCGGTCGGCTTCGACGGGTTGCGCACGTCGATGATGCGGTAGAACTGGTCGTCCTTCGGGTGGGTCGGCTCGAAGTCGGGAGAGCCGGAGGTCAGATGGACGTATTCGCCGTCCACGAACCAGACGCAATGCGCCCCGCGAGAGTGCGGCCCCGACGTGTCGAAGTGCGAGATCAGCTTCGGCTGCTCGGGCTTGCTGATGTCGAAGAGGTCGAAACCCGCCGGCTTCAGGCCCCATTTCTTGGTCTGGTACGCCACCGCCATGATGTCGCCCACCACGTCGAGCGAATTCGAGCGCACGTCGGCGTGCGGCAGGTCGGTCTGGACCACCATCCTGGGATTGCGCGGATCGGTCACGTCCACCGCGGTGAAGTTCTTGGGCGCGGACTCATGCGCCATCCACAGGATGCGCCGGCCGTCCTTCGCCTTCTGCATATTGATGCCCTCGCCGATGCCGCCGAAGCCGGCGAGCTCGTTGTGGGCGAGCAGCTTCATGTTGAGGGCCAGCTGCGGTGCCTGTCCGCCCGGTCGCAAAGTGCCTTCTGCTGCCATCTATTTCCCTTTCCTGGTTGGGCGCCGGCGGGGCCGTCCCCGCAAGCCGGCGCGTTTTCTCAAAACCGCGTGAATCGCCGCCGTATCGTGGTCGCCCCACCCCTGCCGGAGCGCGGCGGTGTAATACGGCAGGCTGCGCGTGAACAGCGGCGTGGGACACCCGAGCCGCCGCGTGTAGGCGGCTATGATATCGATATCTTTCTGATAAATCTCCGACTTCATGTGCGGCGGGAGATAGTGTCCCGCCACCATCAACGGGCCGCGCACCTGGAACATGCGCGAGCTGCCTGCCCCGTCCCCGATCACCTTGTAGAGCAAACCGAGATCGAGGCCGGCTTTTTCGCCCACGACCATCGCTTCGGCCGTGGACAGGTTGTGGATCGTCACCAGCAGGTTCGCGACGAATTTCAGCTTGGAGCCGGTGCCGAATTCGCCGCAGTAGTACGTGCCGCGCGCAAAGCCGTCGAACACCTTGCGATGACGGTTGAAAGTGCCGCGGTCCCCGCTCGCGTAAACGATGATGTCCTTGGCGGCGGCCTGCGCGCCCGTCCCGCTGATCGGGCAGTCGAGCAGGCGCACGCCCTGTCGCGCCAGGCGCCGGTGGATGCTTTCCTTCAGCTCCAGCGTCATCGTGCTCGCTTCGATGACCGCCGTGCCCGGGCGCGCGCCCGCGGCAATACCCTCCTTGCCGAAAAATGCCGCTTCCATGGCGGCCGGGGACGGCAGCGAAGTGATGATGACGCGCGAGCGCGCGGCCACTTCCGCCGCGGACCCGACCGCCTCGCCGCCGGCCCGCTCCAAGACACGGACGGCTTTGCGTGAAGGGTCGTAGCCGATGACGCGAAAACCGTCGGCGAGCAGGTGGCGCGCGAACGCCCCGCCCATGATGCCGAGCCCGACCTGCCCGACCGTGCCTTTGACGCGACGTTTCCTGCCCGCCATCGACCGCTACTTCGTCAACCCGAGAAAGGTCATAACGCCCTTCAACTCGCCGTATTGCGCTTCCATGAACTTGCGCGCCTCCGCCGGCCCGCGGTAGCTGTTCTCCCACTGATTCTTCGCCGCGTATTGCTGGAACTCCTCGCTCGAGGCGACGCGCTTGAACACGTTTTCCCAATAGGCAGTCTGCGCCGGCGTCAGGCCCTTGGCGCCGATCACCCCGCGCCAGTTGTCGAACACGCCCTTGTAGCCGAGCTCGGGCCACGTCGCCGCGGCGGCCAGCGGCCCTTGCATGCGCTTGCTCGACGTCACCGTCAGCGCGCGCAACTTGCCGCTCTCGACCAGTGGGGCCGCATTCGCCGTTCCGCCGTTGGCGACGTCCACGTGTCCTCCGAGCAATGCCGTGAAAGCCTCGCCAGTCGAACTGAAACCGACGAGCTTGACCTTGGTGATGTCGACACCGGCGGACTGCAGCGGCAGACCGGTCGCGATGTGATGGGTGCCGCCGATCGCGCTGCCGAGCGCGATGCTGAGCGCGGCGGGGTTCTTGCGCAGCGTCTCGATCATGTCCTTGCCGGTCTTCAGCGGCGAGTCCGCGCGCACTACGAACGCGATGTGCTCGGTCAGCAGCACCGCCAGCGGCGTGAAGTCGGTATAGGTCAGCTGCAAATGCCCGTTGATGTGGTTGGTCAGTATGGTCGAGGACGTGATGCTCAGGAAATGCGGATCGCCGGCGCGCTGGTTGAGGAAGTTGTAGGCTACGGCATGCCCGCCGCCTCCGCGGTTGACGACGGTGCTCGACACGGGCAGCAGCTTGAGCTCGTCCCAGATCCTGTGCACGGTACGCCCGGTGAGGTCGAGCGAGCCGGCCGCCGCCGCAGGCACGATCAGCTCGACGTTGCGTTCCGGTTTCCAGCCTTGCGCCAAGGCGGCGACGGGCATCAGGAATCCGACCACGACTGGAAAAATAAGTGCAAGGGTAGACATACGGATCGCGTTCATGGTCGCCGCCTTATCAGATCCTTCATCATTCACGGATTCAGTTGGGCTTTATATGAAGCCGGGCTTGCTCGGCTTCATCGGGGGTCATGTTGTCTATCCGGTTTTCCAGGTACGGCGTGGAGCAGACCAGCACGTAGCGCGCGAACGGAGATTCT
This sequence comes from uncultured Streptomycetaceae bacterium, assembly GCA_964476235.1. Lineage (GTDB taxonomy): Bacteria > Pseudomonadota > Gammaproteobacteria > Burkholderiales > SG8-41 > SG8-41. Next base: position 11,962 of record CAYYZZ010000058.1, read on the forward strand.
ACCTGCAAGCGGCAGGCCGAGTCCCGCGGGACATGGACGATATCGCCATCGCGCACCAGCTTGGTCTGGTTGCCTGATTTCGCCCGCAGCCTGCCGCTTAATAGGTAGATGAACATTTCATGCTGGGACGTTATCTCAGGATCATCGTAGCCGCCGGGCACTTCGAAGTAGCCGAAGGCGAGCCGCTCGCCCTCGATCCAGTTGACGTGCCGGGCCGAGCGCCGCGGCGCGTCGAGCGACTCGACGATCGGGTAGTAGCAGAGGTTCAGGCCTTCCACGATCGCCTGCGACCTGCCCTCCGCGCCCTTGTGCTTGTCGCGCTCGCCGACTTTGTAGCGGCGGTTCACCTCTTCCACTGTCATCGCCTTCTCGGGCACCGCCTCGTTCTCGGCCAGCCCGACCACGGTCCAGGTCTTGTCCTTGATGTATAGGTACTGGCAATGGCCGTCCTCGGTCGCCCTCATGGAATGGCGCGCGTAGGCCGGCGCGTGGACGAACGTCCCCGGCTCCACGATGCGCCGGTCCTTGCCGACGATGGCGTTGATCTTGCCGTGCAGCGGGAAGATCAGCAGCTCGTTGGGATGGTAGTGCAGCTCGGAACCCGTTCCCGCGTTCTTGTGCAGCAGGCAGAAGTACATGTACCGCCCGTCGATCACCGGCGCCTTGCCGGTGGACAGGTGCGGCGTCAGGTAGTGGCTTTCGATGTCCTCAAAACGGTAGAACGGCA
>CAYYZZ010000059.1:0-12284 GCA_964476235.1 uncultured Streptomycetaceae bacterium
TCCGCGATGCGGCGCCCGATCAGGCCGGTGGCGCCGGCGATCAATGCAACCTGGCCGCCCATGGTGATGAACCTAGTGCCGTTCCAACTTGATTGGCCTAATGACCACGAGGATCCTTCTGCTGAATATCTTGCCTCGATCACGCATCGCAGATGGCTCGGAATAGTTGGAACGGCACTAGCGCTGCACGTTGCGCGTTGTCACCGGTCGGTAAACACCGATCCCGCCGCCGGCCAGCGCTTCGGCCGCTGTGCGCTTGACGACCGCGATCCCGCGGTACGGCGTCGACAGATCGAGCCCGACCGCCTTGAGCCATGTCAGCTCGACGCCTCGCGGCCCGGGCTCGGTCCGGTCACGGTCGGCCACGATCAGGACACTGTCTTCCGCGACATCCGGGGCCGCATCCAGGCCTTCGAACAGGTTGCGGCGGTAATGCTGCTTCTGGACAAGCGCCAGCCATTCACCCATGCCGCGCACGCTCTGGTAGTACGGGTCGCTGAAGACCTCGGCGGAAGCGATGGTGTACATCGCGAGCGACGGCGAATGGCCGGGCGAATCGGTCTTGAAGCGCTGCGTGCTGGAGACGCCGGGCACCGTCAGCATGATGCGCAGGTGCTCGACGTACCACGCGTCCCAATCCTTCTCGCGGGCTGGATCGGCCAGGCCGCTCTGGCTCATGAATATCATGCTGAAGCTCCTTTTACAGCAAGCGCGGCGTTGCGTCCCGCGATGCGCCCCGAGATGAATGCCCAGCCGAGGTGGTGACCGTGGCCTTCGAGCAATAAACCGCCCTGCCCGGTGGAGCCCGCGGCAAACAGGCCGGGGATCACCGAGCCATCTTCGCGCGTGACTTCCAGCCGCTCGGTAACCTTGAGGCCGCCGTCGGTAAATACCACATAACTCTTGACCGGCCCGAGCGCGTAGAACAGCGCCGCATCGAGCGCCGGGCGCGTTTCCCGTCCAGCGCCGTTGTAGTCGCCCAAGGTGCGTGCCAGTGTCTCTGGCGGAACGCCCATGCTGCGCGCAAGCCCTTCGACGGTAGACGCCTCGTGGTAAATGTCGGCGCGATTGCGGCGGTAGTCAGCGAGATAGGCGTACGCAATGCCCGGCGCAGTCGAAATGTAATGCGGCCACGCGGTAAAGCGCTGCGCCAGCTTGCTGTCGAATACAATGTAGGCCACCTTGTCCGGCTGCCGCGGCACCGCGCGCGCCGGTGCCGACAGCTCGTCGGTAAAACGTTCGCCGTTGTGGTTCACCAGGATCGCGCCGCTCTTGAACAGCTCCGGCGAGGGCCCCAGCGCCGTGGTAAGAAAGCTCATCGCGAACGGCCTGAGCCACGCCTGCGGCAGATGCTCCATGGCGAGCCGCATCGAGCGCGTCAGCCAGCGCCACGGCGGCAACTTGAGGATCCAACGGTCTTGCGGCGGCGGCACGAAGCGCATGATCGGCCCGCGCACAATGTCGCCGTTGACGACGACGGCGCCGATCTCGAGCGCCATGCGGTGACCGTCGCCGGTTGCAGTCACGTTGACGGCATCGAGCGCTGCGACGTCTTCGCCGGCGAACCGTGCCTTGAGCTCGCGCCCGCCGCTGTAATCGCCCGCAGCGAGCACCACGCCACCGCGACCGCGAAACTCGATGTCGTCCCCGCCCGCGTTGCGCGCGCGTACGCCGACTGTACGGCCGTTCTCGACGATCAACTGCTCGACGCGCGTGTCGAGCCGGATGTCGACCCCGAGCCGCGCGCAATGGCGGCCAAGATAGTGCGGAAAAGCGCGCGAGTTGGGCAGCACCAGGTGCATGCGCGGGTAGCGGTGCGGCAGCTCGATCATCGGCCCGGCGAATTCCAGCCCGAGGCCACGCAGCCATACGAATAGGTCGTTGGTGTTGTCAACGAGGATGCGGCGCAACTGCAGGTTGTCGCGCGGCGCGTACTGGCCGGCGAGGAGCCCGAGGTCTTCGAAATGCTCCTGCGGCGTGTCGCGGATGCCGCGCTCGAGCTGGTGCGGTGAATTGGTGATGGAAATCGAGCCGACCGACCACGCGGTGCTGCCGCCAAGCTTGGGGTTCTTCTCGAGCAGCACTACGCTGCGGCCGAGCCGCGCGGCCTCGGAAGCCGCGGCGAGCCCGGCACCGCCGCCGCCGACCACGACCACATCGAAGGTTTCAATTTTGTCGGCAGGCATCGCTGAATCGGCAGTATTTTGGTTAAAGCATGCCGCTATCGAACCAGGTGAAGCCTGAGCCCGCCGACAAAATTTATCCAGGCTCCGCCCGCGATTCGCTGCACGATGAACAAGTCCCAGGCGAACATGCGAAGCAAGTCCGCTTACGTTACGGAGACCCGCTGGACAGGCTCAGGCTGACCGCAGGCCTCTCTGTCGGGGCTCCGTAACGCCCGGCTCGGACAGCTTGCGCAGCAGGCTGCCGCAGTCCGTGATGCCGGGGTCCACTCCCATCGCCTGGTAGGCCTGCCACGCGCTCGCCTGCACCGCCGAATACACCGGCTTGCCGAGGTCGCGCTCCAGATCGTCGATGACTTCCATCGCCCGCAGTTGCGTGCAGGCGACAAACACCGCTTCCGACCTGGGCGTGGTGATCTCTTTCACCTTGCGATAGATCTCGCCGGGCTTGATTTTCGCGTGGTCGAACATGTCGAGCATATCGAACGTGCCGAGGGTCACCACCTCGATGCCGAACGTCTTGAGGAACTGCTTGAGGCGCTCGTTGGTGACTTCCACGTAGGGCGTCACGATATCCACCTTTTTGTAGCCGCCCGCGAGGAAGCACTCGGCCATGGCGCCGGCCGTCGTCACCGTCGGCGCCTTGGCGATGGCGGTGATCTGTTCGCAGATTCTCCGGTTCCATTCCGGACCCTCGAAAAAGCTGCCGCTGGTGCAGCCGTAGACGACGACGTCGGGCTCGACCATCGCGACGTCGGCCGCGGCCTGCTTGCTGGCGTTCTCCATGCCGCGCAGCTCCTCCGGCGTGCCGTGGCGGCCGCCCGCGATGCGCGCGGTGTGCACCGACACGCCCGGCGGCGCGATGCGCCAGAACTCGGTCTCCATCGTGGTATTGATCGAAGGAACCAGCAACCCTATCCTGCCGCGCCATCCGTACATTTAGCTCTCCTTAAAACGAGCTGTCAGCTATCGGCCGTCAGCTTGAAGCGAGCCTTGGGTCTAGCTGATCGCTGAAAGCTGCCTATGCCACTGCCGCGAGACGCTCTTCCGCCAGAGTGCGCAGCAGGCGCCCGTAACCGGAAATTTCCCCACGATAGCCGACGAGCCGCAGCGCGTCCCATACGCTGACCTGCGTCGTGGACAGCACGGGCTTGCCGAGCTCGCGCTCCAGTCGCTCGATCACGTCCATGCTCCGCCAGTTGGTGCACGCGAGCACCACGGCGTCGGCGTCCACCGCAGCCGCGCCGCGCGCGAGTTCGTAGGCGCTTTCGGGGCCGAGGCGCCCGACCGCGAGGTTGTCGACCATGCCGAGGCCGCGCGCTGCGACCACCTTGAAGCCGTTCGCCTCCAGGAAGCCCTGCGCGATCGCGTTGACCTTGTCGGTGTAAGCGGAGCCGAGCACGATCCGCTTCGCATCGAGGTAGCGCAGCGCGCGCAGCAACGCCGTTGAAGTCGTGGTCGCTGGCTTGCCGGTCGCTTTTTCGATCCGGGAAATCACCTCGCGGTCGTAGCCGGCGCCCTTGAGAAAGCTCGGCGCCGTCGCGCCGAGCACGATAGCATCGACGTCCGCGCTCGCCAGCAGCCGGCTCTGCGCTTCCAGGTCCTCAACCATCCTGAGGATGGATTCGGGCGTGATCTGGGTGAGAAACAGCCGCGCCGTGTGCAAGGTGACGTTGGCCGGCAGCGCCCGGTAGAACTCCGGCTCGACCGTGGTGTTCGACGACGGCACCAGCAGCCCGATGCGATACGAGTCCTTCTGCACGCCGCCCTGATTCGCCGCCACCTGTCCTCCTCTACCGCGCCGCCGCCCCAACGACTGACGAGTGCGGTAGTATAAGAGTCTGCCGTTTTGGCCGTCAAAGAAGATACGGACTCGGACGGCATCGCAATACTGCCCGTATTCTCGCGACCAGCCCACTATCTGGACATTCCCGACTGCGCGCGGCGCTCGATGACCTACGAAACCATCCTCTACGAAGAAGACGGCGCGATCGGCTGGCTGACGTTGAACCGCCCGCAGGACGGCAACATGTTCACGCCGGCCATGTGCCACGAGATCCGCGACTGCATCAACGACATCCGGCGCGAGACGCGCACCCGCGTGCTGGTGATCACCGGCGCGGGCGACAAGTTCTTCTGCATCGGCGGCCGCAAGGAAGGCATGGAGGAGAGCAACCTCTACGCCGGCGTGCTGCCGACGCTGGAGATGTACGAGAGCATCGACCGGCTGCAGAAGCCGGTGATCGCCTCGGTCAACGGCTTCGCGGTGGGCGGCGGCCAGGTGCTGCAGGTCATGTGCGATCTCACGATCGCCAAGGAAAGCGCCGTGTTCCGCCAGGTCGGGCCGATGATGGGCAGCTTCGACGCCGGCTACGGGACGTGGTATCTCGAGGACCTCGTCGGCAAGAAAAAGGCAAAGGAGCTGTGGTACCTCAACCCCAAGCTCACGGCGCGCGAAGCGCTCGAGATCGGGCTCATCAACAAGGTGGTGCCGGACGACAAGCTGCGCGAGGAAACGCGCAAGATGGCGCTGGAAGTCGCCGAGCGCGGCGCCTTCGCGCTCGCTGCCATCAAGGCGGCCTTCGGCGCACGCCATGGCGGCGTCGGCGGCCTCGCGCGCGTGGCGCACGATCTCCTGCTGCGACTCTACCTCGATACCGGAGAATCGAAAGAGCTCGGCGCCGCCTTCGGCGCGAGGCGTAAGCCCGACCCGGCGAAGTTCGGGAGCTGAGGCGCCGGGGTGCGCCGCCGGGGAATAGCGTGAGCACGATACTCACTCTCCACGATCCGCAGACCGCGCGGGCCTACTACGAAGCTGGGCATTGGCAGGCCGACACGATGTACGCGCTGGCGCAACAGCACGCGAGCCGGCGCCCTGATGCCCATGCCGTGCGCGACAGCCGGCGCCGGCTCACCTGGAAGGAACTGCTGCAGTGGACGGACGTTCTCGCTGCGGACCTCCACCAGGCGGGGCTGCGGCGAGGGAGCCGCGTTTCGGTGTGGCTGCCGAATTGCGTGGAGGCGGTGGTCGTACTGCTCGCCTGCTCGCGCAACGGCTACGTATGCAATCCCTCGCTGCACCAGAACTACACGGTGGCCGAGGTGGTGCAGCTGCTCGAGCGCGTGCAAAGCGCCGCGCTGTTCGCGCAGCCCGGCTACGGCACGGACGCCGGGAAGAGCGATGTTTTCACGGCGGCAAAGGCCGTGGCTTCGATGAAACGCGCCTACCAGCTCGATCCGCCGGACTCAAGAGCCGCGCCCCGCGAGGGGATTGCGGCCTTCCCCCCGCACAGCGCCGGGCCCGGTTCGTTACCGGGACCGGATTCCAACCCCGACAAGATCGTGTATCTCGCGTTCACCTCCGGCACCACCGGCCAGCCCAAGGGCGTGCTGCATTCAGACAACACGCTGCTCGCCAACGGCCGCGCCATGGTGAAAGACTGGTGCCACGACAGCCACACCGTCCTCTACAGCCACAGCCCGCTATCGCATCACATCGCCACCGTGGCGATCGAGCAGAGCCTCGCCGCCGGTTGCGAGCTCGTGGTGAACGATCCGCCCGCCGGCATGAAACCGCTCGACTGGATCGTCGAGACCGGCGCGACTTACGTGATGGGCGTGCCGACGCACGCCATCGATATCCTGGCGGATATGAAGCGGCGGGGCCTTAAGCAGCTCGGGCGGGTGAACATCTTCTACATGGCGGGTTCGGTGATCCCGCCGGAAACCGCGCGGGCGTTCCTCGACCTCGGCGTCAAGCCGCAGAACATCTACGGCATGACCGAGAACGGCTCGCATCAATACACTCTGCCGGACGACAACGTAGAGGTCATCACCACCACTTGCGGGAAAGCGTGCCACGGCTACGAGACCCGGTTGTGGGACACGGAAGACCCCGATCGCGAGGCCGCACCCGGCGCGCTCGGCGAGATCGGCACGCGTGGCGCGCTGTTGATGCTCGGGTACTTCGACAATCAGTCGGCGACCGAGAACTCGTTCAACGCGTCTGGCTGGTTCATGAGCGGCGACCTCGGGCAGTTCGACGCGCACGGCAATCTCCAGATCGTGGGACGCAAGAAGGACCTCGTCATCCGCGGCGGCCACAACATCCATCCCGCACGCATCGAAAACCTGGCGATCAAGCATCCTGCCGTCCTCAAGGCCGCGGCGTTTCCGGTTTCCGATGCGCGCCTCGGCGAGCGCGTGTGCCTTGCCGTTGTTCCCCGTGACGGCTCACGCGTGGAGGGCAAGGAGCTATTGCGGCATCTCGACGCCGCGGGCCTCCCCAGGTACGACATGCCGGAATACTTCATCGCGCTCGAGGCGTTTCCCCTCACCGCGAGCGGCAAGATTCTCAAGCGCGAGCTCATCGAGTGGGCGAAGAGCGGCAGGATCCGCCCCGCCCCGGTGCGCTGGACGAAGACGGAAAAGGAAGGGGCGTAAGTCGTGACGGACGACCGGACTCAATTCCGCCGCCGGGATGTTTTACCATTCACGATTCACGAATCACGATTCACGGCTTTCCCATGACAGTCGAGCTGAAACGCGTCGAGGAATTCGCGCTCATCACCCTGAACCGCCCGGAGGCGCTGAACGCCCTTTCCTTCGAGCTGATTCGGGGGCTCGGCCGCGCGTTCGACGAGGTAGCGGCAAGCGACGCACGGGCGCTGCTCATCACCGGAGCCGGCGCCAAGGCGTTCTGCGCGGGCGCCGACATCAAGGAGCTCACCGGCCGGCCGCGCTCCGAGCAGAAACGCGGGGCGGAACTCGGCCAGGCGACGTTCGCCAAACTCGACCGGCTGCCGGTGCCGTCGGTCGCCATCATGAACGGTTATGCGTTCGGGGGCGGGTTGGAACTCGCTCTGGCTTGCACCTTCCGGCTTGCCACTCGCAGCGCCAAGATGGGGCTGCCGGAGATCAAGCTGGCTCTCATTCCGGGCTACGGCGGCACGCAGCGGCTGCCGCGCGTGGTGGGAGAGGCCCGCGCGCTGGAGCTGATACTCACGGGCCGCACCGTGGGTGCAGATGAGGCGGGCCGCATCGGCCTTGTCAACCGGCTGATTGACGGCGACCCGGTCGCCGCCGGCATTGCTTTTGCTCGCGAGTTCTCGGGCTACAGTTTGCCCGTGCTCGGATTGGCGCGCGACGCCGTGACGCGCGCGCTCGACATGCCGCTCAACGAAGGCCTCGGGATCGAGGCCAACCTCTCGACGCTCGCGTACCAGACCCGGGATGCGAAGGAAGGCATGGCGGCCTTCCTCGAGAAACGCAAACCCGGGTTCAAGGACAGCTGAAAGTGGCGGGCGCGCGCACCATCGCGGTCACCGGCGCGAGCCGCGGCATCGGCGCGGCCATTGCGGTCGAGTTGGCGCGCCGCGGGTTCACCGTGGGTTGCCTCACGCGCAAGGGGGCGGGCCTGGAAGCGGGCGACGTCCCGCGCGAGGCGGCGGCGCGCTTCGTCAACTACCGCTGCGATGTGGCCGATGAAGCCAGCGTGCGGCGCGCCCTCTCCGAGCTGGCCGGGCGCAGCGGCGCGATTCACGGCCTGGTCAACAATGCCGGCATACACATCGATGCACCCAGCCATGAGATGACGACGGAGACCTACGAGAAATTGATGGCCGTCAATGCCACCTCCGTTTTCGCTGCGTGCCGCGAGGCTTTCCCGCACCTCGTCAAGGCGGGCGGCGGCATCATCGTCAACATCGGGTCGTACTACGACAAGATTGGGGTCAAGCGCAGTCTCGCCTACTGCGCTTCGAAAGCTGCCGTCGGCGCGATGACGCGCTGCCTCGCGGTCGAGTGGGCAGCCAGGGGCATCCGCGTCCTGGATGTCGCGCCCGGCTATATCGAGACCGATCTCAACCGCGATGTCCTGACGAAGGGACCGCTGCATGATTTTCTCGCCAAGCGCATACCCGGCGGCCGGCACGGCACCGCGGCGGAGGTCGCGCGGCTGGTTGCGGCGATCTTCAGCGAGGACATTCCGTTCCTCACCGGCGAGACCATTTATCTCGACGGCGGCCAGGGCATAGCACACTGAGCGCACATGAACGTCTTCGAGAGGCTCGACGGATCCATTGCCTTCAGCGCGGAGGAACGCATGCTGATCGAGAGCGTGCGGCAGCTCGCGCGCGGAAAGATCGCGCCGCGCGCCGCGCACTACGACGCGAGCGGCGAATTCCCGCGGGACAACGTAAAGGCGATCAACGAGCTCGGGCTCAACGCCATGTTCATCCCCGAGGCCCATGGCGGAGCACTGGTGTCGTATGCGGCGTACCTCGAGTGCGTGCGCGAGATCAGCAAGGCCTGCGCCTCCACCGGCGCGATCTGGGCGACCAATTTTCACGCCACGAAACCGCTAATCGATTTCGGGAGCGAGGAGCAGAAGAAACGGCTGCTGCCGGTGATGGCGAAAGGCGGGCTCGCCTCGCTCGTCATCACCGAGCCGACCGCGGGCTCCGACGCGACCGGGATGAAGACCCGCTTCACGGCGGATGGCGAGCACATCGTGGTGGACGGGAGCAAGATCTTCATTACCAATGGCGCGTTCGCCGATCTTTACCTGCTCTTCGGCAAATGGAGCGAGATCGGGGACGGGCGCGACGCGATCTCGGCGCTGGTGCTGGAGAAAGGCACGCCGGGACTGAGGGTGGTGCGCGAGGAAGACAAAATGGGGCTGCGCGCTTCGAGCACCGCGGCGCTCGCGTTCGACGGCTGCCGCGTGCCGCGCGCCAACCTGCTGGGCAAGCCGGGCGACGGGTTGAAGATCCTGCTTGCCTCGCTCAACCGTTCGCGGCCCAGCATCGCCGCGCATGCGCTTGGCATCGCGCGCGCCGCGTTCGAGGACGCCGTCGCCTACATCAACGAACGCCGGCAGTCTGGGCGCCGCATCGTCGAGTTCCAGGGCGTGCAATTCATGCTGGCCGATATGGCGGCGGAGCTGGCCTTGTGCGAAGCGTGGCTGTGGCACGTCGCGCGCCTGGTGGACGGCGGCTCCGCTGATTTCGGAGTGGAAGCCTCGATGCTGAAGATGCGCGCCTCCGATCTCGCGATGCGTATCACAACCGATGCCGTGCAGCTCCACGGCGGTTATGGCTATTGCAAGGACTACCGCGTCGAGCGCCTCATGCGCGACGCGAAAATCACGCAGATCTGGGAAGGAACGAACCAGATCCACCGCCAGCTGATCGGCCGCAGCTTCATGAAGAAGTGATCGCATTCAGCCATCAGCTTTCAGCCACACCGGGCGTTCTCTGGTTTAAGCTGAGAGCTGAAAGCTAAGAGCTAATCGCTGAAATTAAAAGGAGGGAAGCATCATGCATACCACGCTACATCACGCTGCCCTGGCGCTGCTGTCCGCGGCGCTCGCCTGGCCCGCCATCACCGCCGCGCAAAACTACCCGACGCGGACGATACGCATCATCGTGCCGTACTCGCCCGGCGGCTCCACCGACGTGGTGTTCCGCCTGCTCGCGCCGCGGCTCTCCGAGGACCTCGGCCAGCCGGTGGTGGTCGAGAACCGCCCCGGCGGCTCTTCGACGATAGGGCTGGATGCCGCCGCGAAGTCCCCGCCCGACGGCCACACCTGGGGCATCAACAACATCACCTACGGGGCCAACCCGAGCCTGATCAAGAAGATGCCGTTCGACTCGGAGAAGGACCTGGTGCCGGTGAGCCAGGTCACCGTCGTCACGATGGTGCTGTCGGTGCACCCGTCGCTCCCGACGAAGTCGGTCAAGCAGTTGATCGCCCTCGCCAAGGCGCGGCCGGGGGAGCTCAACTTCGGGTCCGCCGGCAATGCCAGCGCGAACCATCTCGCCACCGCGAAGTTCATGCACATGAGCGGCGCCAAGTTGACGCACGTCCCCTACCAGGGCGGCGGCCCCGCGGTCATCTCGCTGGTGAGCGGCGAGACTTCGATCCTCTTCGCCACCATCCCGTCCGCGATCCAGCACATACAGTCCGGCAGGCTGCGCGGCCTGGCGGTGAGCCGGGCGCAGCGCAATCCGGCGCTCCCCGATGTCCCGACGGTTGCCGAAGCCGGCGTCCCCGGCTACGAGGCGATCGAATGGAATGGAGTGATGGTCCCGGCCGGCACGCCGCCCGCGGTCATCAGGCGGATACACCAGGCCGTCACGAAGGCCCTCGCGATCCCGGCGATGAAGGATCGCATCGTCGGCGTCGGCGCGGAGGTCGTGGGCAGTTCGCCGGAGGAGTTCACATCCTTCATCAAGAGCGAGTTCTCCGCCTGGGCCAAGGTGATCAAGGAAACCGGCATCACCGTCCAATGAATTTCACGCAAGACCTGAAATTCATAACGGGCAATTCCAGTTCCCTGTCCCGTTCACTGGAGGGAGTGCAGGTGAGACGAATCGCGGCTAATCGCTTTTGCGGATTGTCGAAACCGGCATGGCGATGAGGATCAAGACCGTGGGCGTTGCCGGCAGCGGCACCATGGGCGCCGGCATCGCCATCGTCGCCGCGCGCGCCGGGTTCAGGACCGTCGTTTACGACACCCGCGAGGAAGCGCTTGCCCGCGCGCGCAAGCAGACCGAGGGGTTTTTCGCAAAATCGGTCGAGCGCAAGAAACTCTCGCAGGAACAGGTTGCCGGGATACTTTCCAACCTTTCCGGCACGACCGACGTCGGGGCGCTCGCCGACTGCGATATCGTGATCGAGGCCGTGTTCGAGGCCCTCGAGGTCAAGCACCATCTGCTCGCGCAGTTGAACAAGGTGTGCTCCCCGCGCACCCTCTTCGCTTCCAACACCTCCACCCTCTCGATCACCGAGATCGCCGCCGGCTCGGGTCGGGATGACCGCTTCGTCGGCATGCACTTCTGCCTGCCCGCGCAGCTCATGAAGCTGGTTGAAATGTCACCCGGCCTGAAGACCAGTGACGCGACGTTCCAGGCCGCATGGGATTTCTGCAAGGCGATGGGCCAGACCCCGGTGAAGACCCAGGACAGCCCCGGCTTCATCCTCAATTACTTCCTGATCCCGTTCAACAACGACGCCATCCGCCTGGTTGAAGCCGGCGTCGCCGCACCCGCCGACATCGACCGCGCGATCAAGGCCGGCCTCGGCTACCCGATGGGACCGCTCGAACTGCTCGATCTCGTTGGGCTCGACACCCACCTGCTCGTCGCCGAGGCGCTCTACGCTTCGACGCACGATCCGCGCGCGGCAGTGCCGGCGCTGGTGAAACGCATGATCGCGGCGGGTCATCTCGGGCGCAAGACTGGCCGGGGCTTCTACACCTATCAAGGCAATGCGATGTTCGGAGGAGGATGAACGCCAAGCGTTCATCCTTAACTGAAAAACAAAAATGAAATACCAGATTATTCGCGCCGGAGAATCTCGATCGTTTCCCGGAGACCACCCGTTCGTGACCGCTGCGGCCGAATCCGGTGAGGTGGTAATCATGGTCGGCGCGAATGCAGGCGCCGCATTCGGCAAGTTCAAGGATCGCGAGCGCAAGATCGCGATCCTTGTCGAGCTGGGAACGGAATGTCTCGGCGCGCACACCGGCGAAAATCGCGGGCTTGAAGGCTCGAACGTGCTCGGATTCGCGCGCTTCCGCCTGGGCAGCGGCGAGCCTTCCAGCCTGGTGGAGCTCGTGCGCCAGCCGCGCACGCTGGAAACAGCCATCGCGGCGGCGAAACAGCTGTTTGAGGGCTCAGGATTGCAGGTTGCGATATGCGGCGATTTTTCCGGCCGCATCCTCGACCGGCTGGCGCGGCCGTACTACAACGCCGCGCTCACGCGTCTCGACGAGGGCCTGGCGAGCGCGGCGGACCTCGACACCACGTTGAAGCTCGGGCTGGGCTACCCCGAGGGGCCGATCGAACTATTGGAGCGCACGGGCCTCTCCCATCACCATGACATCACGCGAGCCCTGTTCGAAGCTTGCGGGGATGCCGCCTATGCGCCAGCGCGCCGCGCGCGGGTCGCAAAGCAGCGCGGGAGTTAAGGCGTGCAGCCGCTAGAGGGAATCCGCGTACTGGATTTCAGCACGCTGCTGCCAGGGCCGCTGGCGACTCTGCTGCTCGCGGAAGCCGGGGCGGAAGTGATCAAGATCGAGCGTCCGGGCACGGGCGA
>CAYYZZ010000060.1:0-12190 GCA_964476235.1 uncultured Streptomycetaceae bacterium
CAGCATCATGCGCGCCGCCGCGCCGCCCTGGCGCACGTATTCGTGCGACGTGCGGATGCCGCGGCTGCCGCCGGTCGAGAAGTCGCCCCACACGCGTTTGCGCGCGACGTTCTGGCCGGGCGTCGGGTATTCGGTCGTCACCTTGGCCCAGTTGCACTCGAGTTCCTCGGCGACGAGTTGGGCGAGGCCGGTGAGCGTGCCCTGGCCCATCTCGGAGCGGGCGACGCGGATCACCACCGTGTCGTCCGGCCGGATCACGACCCAGGCGTTGATTTCGGGCGAGCCGTCCTGCGCACGCACGACCTCGGGGCCGAACGGCAGCCGCAGGCCGAGCGCAAGGCCGCCGCTGACGGCGGCGGTGCTGATGATGAAGGAGCGGCGATTGATTTTCGGCATGGCTGTCATGGTTCCTCCCCTTACGCCTTGGCGGCGGCGTGGATCGCCTCGCGCACCTGCTGGAAGGTGCCGCAGCGGCAGATATTGGTAATGGTGGCGTCGATGTCGGCGTCGGTCGGCTTCGGCTTGTCCCGCAGCAGCGCCGCGACCGCCATGATCATGCCCGGCTGACAATAGCCGCACTGCGGGACGTCATGATCGACCCAGGCCTTCTGCACCTTGTGCAGGGTCTTGCCCGAGGCGAGGCCTTCGATCGTGGTGATCCGCTTTCCTGCGGCCGCGCTGACGGGTATGGAGCAGGAAGGGACGACGGCGCCGTCCAGATGGATCTTACAGGCGCCGCACTGGGCGACACCGCAGCCATATTTCGTTCCCGTCAGCCCGACCTGCTCGCGTATGACCCACAGCAGCGGCGTGTTGGGCTCGACGTCCACCTCGTAGGATCTACCGTTTATGTTGAGTTGCATGGCTCCTCCCGCCAGTTGATCGCTGGATCGCGCGCATCCAAAGCGGAGGCGCCGCGTATTCTTGCCTTATTCTCCTCGAGATTTTATTGCCGGCGGCATGCTGGCCGCGGCTATTGTGGAAGCGTTAGTGTAAGAAAGGTTATTCCCGCCGCCTTCCCCGGTCAAGACGTCAAAGGCATCTTTCGAAAGCCCGTCAAATGAGCAACTTGCGCCCGCATCACGTCTTGCGCGGCGGGATGCGCCACAGATACACCGTGGTGCCCGAGACATCCGCCGTACGCTCCGGCTTCCAGTCGCCCATGCTGAACGCGTGCGACACGACGCGCGTGCCCGGGTTCAGGTCTCTCAGCAGCTTGGGCCGCAGCTTGAGGTTGAGATCGGTCAGCAGGTAGAGGGTAACCACCGTCGCGCCGCTGATGTCGGCCTCGAACAGATCGCCCCGAATGATCTTCACCCGGTCCGACACGCCGGCTTTCATGGCATTTTCCGTCGCCTCGGCAACCCGGTCCGGGTCGATATCGATGCCGACGCCGCGCGCGCCGTACTTCTGCGCGGCAGTGATGACGATGCGGCCGTCGCCGCACCCGAGATCGTAGACCGTGTCTTTCTTGGTCACTTTCGCCAATTCCATCATCTTGCTCACGACATCGTTCGGCGTCGGCACGAAAATCACGTCGGGGCCGCGCAGCGGCGCGCCGGCCTCCTGCGCCCCGGCAAACCCGTACAGGCCCAAGGCGCCCAGCCCGGCTATGAACTGTCTTCTTTGCATGAGGGATCTCCGATCGATAGTTGATTCAGCGCGGGCCATTCTACCCATAAACCGTGATTCGTGATTGGTGATTCGTGAGTCGCAGTCTAGCGGCATGACTGGCAGGCGGTCGGCCAAGTCGAATCACGACTCACGATTCACGACTCACGCCTTTCCGGCCATCAGGGAATCCGCGCGTAGTTCATGCGCGATAGGATCGTCTCGGTGCGCTGCTGAAGGTACCGAGTGCCGCGGCCCGGCGAATAGCTGCGCGGGCTCGGCAGCATCACGGCGAGGCGCGCCGCCTGGGCTGGCGTCAGCGCCGCCGCGGACACCCTGTAGTGATAACGCGCGGCGGCCTCCGCGCCGTACACGCCGTCGCCCCACTCGGCGACGTTGAGATAGATCTCGAGGATGCGGCGCTTGGTCAGCACGGTCTCCAGCATCGCCGTGATCACCGCCTCCTGTGCCTTGCGCCACCAGGTACGGCGCCCCGAGAGGAACAGGTTCTTCGCGAGCTGCTGGGGGATCGTGGAGGCGCCGGAGACGATCTCCCCCTCCCGCAGGTTTTTCTCGTAAGCCTTCTGGATCGCCTCCCAGTCGAAGCCCGTATGGTCCATGAACTTGTCGTCTTCGGCGGCGACGACCGCGCGCTTGAGATGCCCCGAGATGCGGTTATAGGGAACCCACCGGTGGGACAGGCGGGCGCCGGGCTCATCCTCGCGGATGATCCCCAGCCGGGCCCGCATGAATGCCGTGCTCTCGGGATTGTGGTCCGCCCAGTACCAGATGTGCGCGAGGAACCAGAGCTGCACCGCAGCGAGCGCGATCAGCGCCAGCAGGAGGGTGTACCAGGTCCAGCGGAGAACGGCTTTCAAGATGCGTGAATCGTGAGTCGTGAATCGTGAATCGAAGAACCCGCCATTAGTGTACTTGACGAATCACGACTCACGAATCACGACTCACGCCTTTCTGAGCATTTCAATGACCGGCCGCGTCGCGGGCCGCACGCCGCGCCAGATGAAGAACGATTCCGCGGCCTGCTCCACCAGCATGCCCAGCCCGTCCGCGGCCCGGGCGCCGCACTCGGTCGCGAACCTCATGAACAGCGTCTTCCTGCCGTAGACCATCTCGTAGGCAAACGCGCCCGGCGCGAAGATGTCGCGCGGCAGCGGCGGCATGACGTCGGCGAGGCCGGCCGAGGTCGCATTGATGACGATGTCGAAGCGCAGGCCGGTGAGCGCTCCGTACGGGCGCGCGGTCACGCCGTGGGCGGCGAATTTCTGAAGTCTCTCGAAATGCCCTACCAGCGCGACCGCCTTCTCCAGCGTGCGGTTGGCGACGACCACCAGCTCCGGCAGCTCGAGCAGCAACGGCTCCATCACGCCATAGACTGCGCCGCCGGCGCCCATCAGCAATAGGCGCTGGCCGCGGATGGAGCAGCCCAGGTTGTCCTTCAGGTCGCGCGTCAAACCCGTGCCGTCGGTATTGTGGCCGGCGATCCGCCCGTCCCCGAATTTGAGCGTGTTGACCGCGCCCGCCGCGCGAGCGCCGGCGGAATGGGTATCGGCGAGCCGCCAGGCCTCCTGCTTGAATGGCAGCGTGACGTTGAGGCCCTTGCCGCCCTCATTGCGGAATTCAAGCGCCGCGGCCTTGAAGCCGTCCAGCGGTGCGAGCATCCGGCCGTACGAGAGGTCCTGCCCGGTCGCGCGCGCAAATTCGGCGTGGATCGCCGGCGACAGGCTGTGCTCGACCGGGTTGCCGATGACGGCGTATCTGTCGGTCATGCCTGACCTCGATGTTGACAGTTGGCAGCCGTCAGTTGGCAGCGGCTTTTACTGCAAACTGTCCACTGCAAACTGCCAACTGTTATTCGGCGACGAACTGGTCGGAGCGGGTGAATATCCACGTCCGGGTGATGCTGATGATGTCGGTGTCCTTGGCGATGTCGGCCGGGAACGGCGCGTACGGCGCCGCGAGCTGGACGATGCGCAGCGCAGCTGCGTCGAGGATGCGCTGGCCCGATGAGCGGTTAATGTCCACCCGCTCGAGCGAGCCGTCGGCCTTGATCGCCACGGTCACCACCAAACTGCCGTAGATTCTCTGGTCGCGCGCGGCCTGCGGGTAGTTCGTCTCGCCCACGCGCTCGACCTTGATGCGCCAGTCCTCGAGGTAGCGCGCGAAGCGGTACTCCTGGGTGCGCGCGCCGATGAAGCGCCGCCGCGGCCGCTGCTGGTAGCTCTCCCATTCGCGCGCGATGCTCGCCTCCAGCCGCGCGATCTCGAGGCCCCGGCTCATGATATCCGCCGCGTTGGGCGCGACCTGCGGTTCTTCCTTCGGTTGCGGCGTCTCGGGCACGGAAGCGACCGCCGTCTTCGATTTCTGCTGCGTCATCAGCTGTTTCGCCTGGCGCTCCAGCTGCTCCACGCGCTTCTGCGCCATGGTGAGGTCGGCCGCCTCTTTCGCATCCCGCGGCACCGGCAACGGGCTCTTGGCGCGGCGCCGGGCGTCGGTATTGCCGCCGCCGTCGAGATTGGCCTGGGCCAGAGCGTCGGCCTTCAGCGGCCGGGCCGGGCTCTTGGCATTGACCAGCGTCACTTCCAGCGGCTGCTGGGACGCGAGCTTGGATGGATCGGGCATCTTGAAGCTGACGCCCAGGAAGAGGATGGCGTGGAGGAGGATGGACGCGGCGACGGCGACCTGCATGCGCCCGTGCTTGCCGAGGGCGGTCATGCGCCGGTCGAGCGCCGCCAGGTTGCGCTCGAGTTCGGCGACGCGCACATCGAGGCGGGCGAGCGCGGCCGTCCACGGCGCGTGGCGCGCATGCTTCGCCCGCCGTCTGAGCGGCACCACTTTCCGGTCGGGTAACAGGCCCATGCGGTTCATTCTAGCGTACCCCCTGAAATTCTGCATGAAAATGCTTTTAATAACTGGGGGTTGCAAAAAACACTTAAAGTAAAAACGAGGCTGGATCTCCCCGGCAAGCGCTAACCCGCAGCCGCTGCCTGCGGAATATCGGGCGCAAGCTGGCGCTGGAATTCGCAGCGGAAGGTCAGTTCCAGCAGGTCCAGGTCTGACAGCGCGAGCTCGACCCTGGTGCCCGGGGCGAGCGCCGGCAACGAGGGCACGCGCGCCACCAGGGGCAACTCGTCGAAGCGCACCAGGCTTTCGCGGATCACGGCGGCCGTCACCGTCCGGACGTTCTCCTGGATGAGCCAGCACAGGCACCAGTAGCGTTCCATCTGGCGCTGGAACTCCCCGTACGCCTCGTAGGTGGACTCGAAGTCCCGCATCGCCGTCATCAGCGCTTCATCGTTCGCCCGGTAGGGCGGCGTCTCGCCCCGCGCCAGCGCGACCAGCTGGCGCTGGTTCACGAGATCCACGTAGCGCCGCAGCGGCGAGCTTGCCCAGGCGTAGCTGTCCACGCCGAGTCCCTCGTGCCCCGCCGGCACCGTGCTCATCCTGACCTTGCCGCCGTCCTGCACACGGTAGATCGCAG
Source organism: uncultured Streptomycetaceae bacterium (assembly GCA_964476235.1). GTDB lineage: Bacteria > Pseudomonadota > Gammaproteobacteria > Burkholderiales > SG8-41 > SG8-41. The sequence continues at coordinate 5,111 of CAYYZZ010000060.1, forward strand.
CGACGCCGTTCTGCGCCAGGTCACGGCCCCAGGCGCTGTTCGCCTGGATCATCAGTTCCGAGACGATCTTGTCGATCGGCGTGCCGCGGCGGCGTTGCACGATGCGCACACGGTCATTCTCGACGTAAAAGCTGTATTCGGGACGCGGCTCGTATTCGGCCGCCGCCCCGCGCCGCGCCTCTTCCAGAGAACGGGCCAAACGCCACAGCAGGGCCAGCTCGTCTCCATAGCGATGCTCGACGCGCCCCGCGGCGAGCGTTGCCTCGTTGAGCACCTCCTCCAGCACGATGTGGCGCAAATTTTCCATGACCGGCACCCGCTCGACGCGCGTCGTCCGCGCCAAGATGGTCAGCTCGGGCGTAACGTCGAGGTAGAGCGAGAGCGCCGGGCATTGCTTGCGCTCCGAGAGCGAGAACGTCTCGATCGCCGCCTCCGGCAGCATGGTGATTTTCCCACCCGGGAAGTACACCGTGGACAGCCGCTCGCGGGCAATGGCGTCGATGGCGGAGCCCGGCGCGGCGCCGAGCGCGGGCGCGGCGATGTGGATCCCGATGCGCAGGCTCCCACCCGGCAGCCGGGTCACCGAGAACGCGTCGTCGATTTCCGTGGTGGTGGCATCGTCTATGCTGAACGCCTCGACTTTGGCGAGCGGCAGGTCTTGCGGCGGCGGCACGGGAATGGCGGGCAGCGCCGTGCCGCGCGGGAAGTGCTCGAACAGGAAGCGGTTCAAGTGGTAGTCATGCGGCGAGGACAGCGCGCCGCAGCGCTCGAACAGCCGCGCCGGCGTTGTCTTCAGCTTCTCGCACGCCTCCTCGAGCGCTTTCCATTCGAGGCTTTGCTTCTCGGGCTGGTAGAGCAGCGACGACCGGATCGGCTCGAACTCCGGCGGCAGCCTCGATTCCATGAGGCTCGCCACGTACTGCTCGCGCTTCTCGGCTTCGCGCCGCTTGCGCTCGACCGAGGCGAGCGCGGCCTTCAACGCCTCCGGCGGAGCCGCCTTGTAGCGGCCCCGGCCCTTCTTGTAGAAGTACATCGGCGCGCCGTGCAGTTTCAGCAGCAGCCCGGCGGATTCCACCGGCGTCGGGGCGCGGCCGAAGTAATCCTTCGCCAGCGTCTCGAACTGGAACTCTTCCTGCCCGCAGCACTGCCAGAGAAAATCCGCGTCCACTCCCTCGGCAAGCTTGTGCGCCTCGTCCATGAACTGCGAAAGGCCGCCTCCTTCGAAGCGGAACAGTACGGCGGAAGCTTTTATCTTGGAACGCTTGCCGTGGGGGGCCTCCACCTGCAGGGAGGTGTCGTGATCGGCGAGGATGGCGCCGATCTTGAACGAGCCTTCTTCTTCGTAAAAGACGTTCTTGCTCACGGACAGGATGGGTCTTACCCGATGGAAAAAGAAGGCCGGAAAGAAAAACCGCGTTGAGCGGCGGGCCGGCCGGCCCATCCGTCTCGAACGCGGGGTCAATTATATGCGTTGGCGCGGAACCGCCCGCGCCGGGTAATCGCGCTACCTGCTAGGGAAGCTCAAGCGCATGATGATGGTCAACATCCACGTGCCCACCGCTACTGGCGGCTTGCACATTACCGCTGACCAGATGCAGCCGGTTCCCGATGAAATCACCTGCAAGCCCGTGGCGCGGGAACTGCATTGGAGGCAATATCGTCCAGATGTTGGCAACCGGATCAAACGCCTCGACCACACGGTACGCCCCAAGCATGCGATCAGTGTACGTTTCGCCACCCGCAACGTAAATCTTGCCCTTGTAGGTGCCCCATGCGACGGCACTGCGCGGCGTTGGCAGGCGGGCCTTTAGCGCACCCCACTGGTCGGTGGCCGGATCGTACTCTTCGACGATGTCGACATTGTACCCCCGGGTGATGAAGCCGGCGCCGACACGCCCGCCGATCACATAGATCTTGTTGCTTACCACGCCGACCGCAGCGTGGTTTCGAGCGGTGGGCATGGTCTGGCGGGTCTCCCATGTGTTGGCAGCCGGGTCGTACACCTCGTTGGTGTCCACCGACCGGTGCGGGCGAGCCGGATGAACCACGCCCCCCTTCGATCCGGGATGCGTGCTGGCGCCACCGATCACGTAAATCTTGCCGCCAACCACCGCCGCCACGGGAGAGCCGCGCTTGGTAGGCAGCGGCGCGAGCGCCTTCCAAGCGTCGTTCGCTGGATCGTACTCCCAGGTATTGTCGATGGGGATCCATGCCGAAGGTCCGGTCGCCGGCTTGGTAAAGCCGCCCACGACGTAGATCTTTCCTTTTATCTCCGCCAGCGCGACGTGGTGGGACATCAGCGGCATGTTCTTTTTCTTAGTCCACGTGTCGCCATTCGGATCGTATTCGTATACCAAGCCCTTGGGCGTCCAGCCGGGAGCGAGCCCGCCGAATACATAGAGTTTTCCGCCCGAGGCAATTCCGTACAACTCTTCGGACGGTTCCGGGAACGGCGCAAGCTGCACCCACTTCTGCGCGTGGGCTGCCGAAACCAGGAACGACGCCGCCAGCATTGCGGCAAGACACAGACGCAGCAATTTGAACGTGGCAATCATTAGAACTCCTCCTGTTTTTTGCGAAACTGCGTGCGCGCGGGTGACCCCGGACACGCGTGTTCTCGATGCAAGCGCCGCCATACTACGCCGAAATCCGAGTTGCGGGCAACGCATGCCGCGGTGGCATGGCTGAAATCCGTCCAAAGACTGACAAGGGCAACTAATGCTTCTCCGGATCTGACACGCCGCAGAATTCGAGCACCGTCTCCAGATAGTCCGCGAAATCGCTCAGCCCGTGGTCGCTGCCCTGGATCACGATCTGCCGGCACCCCTGGTAACGGGCCGCCGCCGCGCGGTAATCGAGCACCTCGTCGCCGGTCGCCGCGATCAGCAGGTAGCGGCCGGGCGTGATGCCGGCGACTTCCAGCGCGCGCAATTCCTCGACGTGCTGCGCGGTGAACTCGTAGCGCTCGCCCGTGTGGAAGTTCTGCTGCGGGCCCAGATTCTGGGCGAGAAGCTCATACGGCCGCACCGCGGGATTGAGCAGCACGGCCTTCAACCCATGCTTCTCCGCGAGATACGTCGCGTAATAGCCGCCGAGCGAGCTGCCCACCAGGGCGGCGCCAGGATGCCGGGTGACGAATGCGTCGAGCAGCGCCGCCGCTTGCGCCGGGCTGTGCGGCAGGGCGGGCGCGGCAAACTCCGCGCCCCGTCCCAGCGCTTCGAGCCTCTGCTTGAGAACCTGCGCCTTCGACGAGGCTGGAGAACTGTTGAATTCATGTATGTAAATAATCATCGCCCGCCGCTCGAGACCAACCCAGAAAGATGACCATGAATGTCCGTAATGACCCTGACACACCACACGGCGGGCGATAATCAGCCCGAAAATTCTCCGTTCCACAGCGCATCGAGAAATTGCCGATAGGGATAGATCACGATTCTGTCTAACTGCCGGCGGCGCGGCTCCAGGCTCACGCACAGGTAGTGCTTCAGCTTCTTTTCCTCGGCGAGGGCATGGAGTGATTTAAGGTCCTGCGGAGAGACGTTCGACTTGGCCTTCACCTCCACGGCGGTATGGTCGCCGAGGATGAAATCCACCTCGAAGCCGGAGGTCGAGCGCCAATGGCGCACCGTCTCGCCGGACACGTAATCGCGCCAGGCGAGGAGTTCGTGCAGCAGCCAGGTTTCGAACGCCGCGCCGAATTCAGGCGTGCCCGTCTTCACCAGCCGGCCCTGCAACGCCGATGCCACGCCCACATCGAAGAAATAATACTTGGAGGAGGCGAGCGGCTTGCGCTTCCTCGACAATCGCCACGCCTGGACCTCATGCAGGAGCAACGTGTCCCGCAGGATCTCGAAATATTCGTAAACGGTCGTGCGGGGCACCTGGGCGTCATTGGCGACGTTCGTGAAGTTGACCAGCGTCGCGTTGCAAAGGGCGGCCACCCGCAGGAACCGGCTGAAGGCCGGCACGTTCCGCGTCGCCCCTTCCGCGACGATCTCCTGTTGCAGGTAGGTGCCCGTATAGGCGTCGAGGTCCGCCTTGGGATCGTCCGAGAAATAGATCGAGGGCAGCAACCCGCGCTCGACGGCGCGCGCCAGGTCGAAATGCCCGCCCAGTTCGCGACAGGTCAGCGGGTGGAGGTAACGGGTGCGGGCGCGGCCGCCGAGCAGGTTGACGCCGCCTCCGCGCAGCTTGCGCGCGCTGGAGCCGGTGAGAAGAAACCGGATGCCGCGCTGCTCGATCAGGCGGTGGACTTCATTGAGCAGCATCGGCAGGCGCTGCACTTCGTCGATCACGACCACCTTGTCCCCGGGCAACAACTCCTCCGCCAATCGGGCGGGACGCTGGCTCAGGGCGAGATAGACGGAGCTGTCGAGCAGGTCATAAACGCGCGCTTCCGGCAGGACCCGGCGAATCAGGAAGGTTTTCCCGGTCTGGCGCGGCCCGAAGAGGAAGTGCGACTTTTTGCCCATCCACCCCCGCAAATCGGGGACGCGTTCGATGAGCGGGGCGTCCATCGTTTCCGCCTAAGTGTCGTGATAGTCGACGCATATCATGACATTTGACGACAGACCCGTCAATATCAGGAATAGACGGTCAGGAGATCAGCGCGCGCGCGAGTGCGAGCAGCATTGTATCGTTGCCGCGCGCGGCGATCAGCGAGAGGCCGAGCGGGCAGCCGTCTAGCGTCGCGAGCGGCAGCGAGACCTGCGGCAAGCGCGCGAGCCCTGCAATGCACAACATGGGCAGCGCGCGGCTGCGCAGCTCGTCCACTTCCTTGGGCGGAGAATTCCTGGGCAGCGCGATGCCGGGCGCGCTGGGCAGCGCCAGTACCGCGTTATCCCGGAGCAGATCATCCATCCGCCGGGTAATCTCCTCGCGCCGCGCGCGCGCTCGCGCAACGTCGCCCGGCGCGACCGTCTGCGCCCATTCAAAACGCCCCTGGATCGCGGGTCCGAACTGCGGCTTGACCCGCGTCACCCACTCGCCGAGCGCCGCCCAGGCTTCGGCGCCCTGCGGGAACCGGAAAGTGTCCATCCAATTTTTTAATGGTTCGTCTCCCACGGTCACGTTCTCCGGCGAGCCGATCAACGCGGCCACTTTTTCCAGCGCCGGCATGAGCGCCGTCACTGCCGCCACGTCGGCAAATGCGAACGCGTCCTGCGCCACCAGCAACCGTCGCGGATTTGCGGCCGGCGCGTCATCGCGGAGCAGAACGCGCCCCACGCGCTCGAACACGCCGGGATCGCGAGCGAACCAGCCGCAGGTATCGAAGCTCGGCGCGAGCGGGCACACGCCGTCCAGGGAAATGCGGCCGTGTGTGGGACGCAAACCCAGGATGCCGCAGTAGCTGGCCGGTAGCCGCACCGAGCCTCCGGTGTCGCTGCCAAGGGCGAAATCCACGAGCCCCGCCGCCACCGCCGCCGCCGATCCGCTCGAGGATCCGCCCGGAACGCGGCCGGGAGCGCGGACATTCACCGGTGTGCCGTAGTGGGCGTTCTCTCCCGTGAGGCTCCAGGCCATCTCTTCGGTGTGCGTCTTGCCGACGAGCCGCGCGCCGGCATCGAGCAGCATCTGCACCGCGGGCGCGGTGCGCGCCGCCGGCTCGTGCGTGCGCAGCCAGTCGGGGTTGCCGAATCCGGTTTTCGCGCCCGCCACATCGTAAATGTCCTTGGCCGCAAAGGTGAGGCCTGCGAGAGGGCCGCTGTTTGCGCCCCGCATCTCGATATGATTCTCGCGGACAAAAGCGCCCAGCTTGTCGTTGGCGACGATTTCATTCATTGGAGAGCGTGAGTCGTGAGTCGTGAGTCGAGATTTTCAGACGCTCGATCTCTATGGTTTATGTTAAAAACTCTTGGCCAGACGGGCCAAGAGTTTTTCGTGAATGCCGCCGAAGCCGCCGTTGCTCATGACGAGGACATGATCGCCGCGGCGCGCGCTGCCGGCGACCGCCTCGATCAGTCGCTGGAGGTCGTCGAACACCTCCGCCTTTGCGCCGAGGGACCCCAGCACCGCCGCCGCATCCCACTGGAGCCCCGCGCTGTAGCAGAACACCCGGTCCGCGGCGGCGAGGCTCGGCGCAAACCGGTCCTTCATCGCGCCGAGCTTCATGGTGTTCGAGCGCGGCTCGATTACCGCGAGTATGCGCTCTCCATTCACCTTGGCACGCAGCCCGGCGAGGGTCGTCTCGATCGCGGTCGGATGATGCGCAAAATCATCGTAAACGGTGATGCCGTTCACGATGCCGCGCACTTCCATGCGGCGCTTGACGCCCTCGAAAGCGCCGAGCGCGGCGATCGCCTGGGCCGGCGCGACTCCGCAGTGGCGAGCCGCGGCGATTGCGGCGAGCGCGTTCGCCTGGTTGTGGCGGCCGGTGAGATCCCAGGTGACGCGCCCTTCCTTATTGCCCCGCCATAGTACGTCGAAGCCGTCCGACCGTTCCCCGCCGACGCCCCAGCCCGCCGCCACGCCGAAATGCTCGACGGGCGTGTAGCAGCCGCGCGCCAGCACGCGGGCCAGCGCTTCATCGGCCCCGTTCGCGACGATCAGCCCGTTCGCCGGCAGCGTGCGCACGAAATGATGGAACTGCGTCTCGATCGCCGCGAGATCGGGAAAAATGTCGGCGTGATCGAACTCCAGGTTGTTGAGTATCGTGGTGCGCGCCGGGTAATGCAGGAACTTGGAGCGCTTGTCGAAGAACGCGGAGTCGTACTCATCGGCTTCCACCACGAAGAAGGGAGAAATGTCTGACATTTCTCCCTTAATGTCTCGCTTCGCGAGACCGGAAATGCTTTGTAATTCGGTGGCACTCGAGTTCAGACCTGGCAGACGCGCGGACACGCCAAAATTGTTCAGGATTCCTCCTATAAGGAATCCGGGCGCGAGTCCGGATTCCTCCAAAATCCAGGCGACCATGGCGGCGACAATGGTTTTGCCATGGGTCCCGGCCACCGCAACCACCCATTTTCCGGCGAGGACGTTGTCCCTCAGCCACTGCGGGCCGGAGATATAAGGAAATCCTCGCTCGAGGATTTCCTCCATGAGCGGATTTCCTCGCGTCACCACGTTGCCGATCACGAA
>CAYYZZ010000061.1:0-12188 GCA_964476235.1 uncultured Streptomycetaceae bacterium
GGTCGCGAGGTCGAGCGCGTCGTTCTTCTCGCCCATCAGCGCGACGAGCTCGCGGTAGACCACGCCCACCGCCGCCTGCCCCGGCGTCAGGCTGCCGATCACTTCCTGGCCGAGCGCCTTTTCGCGCACGCGCTCGATGAATGTCCGCACCACGGGCAGCGCGACGTCGGCTTCCAGCAGCGCCATGCGCACTTCGCGCAGCGCCTCCTGGACATTGGACTCGGTGAGCCGCGCCTCACCGCGCAGCGTCTTGATTACGCGCGAAAGGCGCCCTGTCAGGTGGTCGAACACAGGTAACGATTGGGGTTGGTGTACACTCGGAAAGTGGCTGAAATTCTACCTTATTTAGTCAACGCCCTGCTCTACGCCGCGCTCGCGTTTTACTGCTGGCGCACGCGCTGGAGCCCGGCGGGCAACCCGCCCGCGGCCGAGACTTCCTTCAGCGTCTTCGAGCATTACGCTGTGCTCGCGCCGCTCGGGCTGCACACGGTGCTGCTGGCGCGCGCCGTGTTCGCGCCGGACGGTCTGCATCTCGGCGTCGGCAACGCGGTCTCGGCGATCCTGTGGCTCACGGTGCTGATCTACTGGCTCGGCAATTTCCACTACCGGCTCGACGGCCTGCACTCTCTGGTGCTGCCGGTGGCGGCGGCGGCCTCGCTCCTGCCGGCGGTGTTCCCGTCGCTGAAGCCCCTGCCCAATACCGACCTGCTGGCGTTCAAGATCCACCTGCTGATCGCGATGCTCGCCTACAGCCTGTTCACCATCGCGTCGCTTCACGTGCTGCTGATGGCGCTGCTCGAGCGGCGCCTGCACGACGGCACCCTGCCGCGCGCGCTGCGCGGGCTGCCGCCGCTGCTCGCGATGGAAACGCTGCTGTTCCGCATCATCTGGGCGGGCTTCATCCTGCTGACGCTCACCCTTGCGAGCGGCGTGGTTTTCTCGGAGGAACTGTTCGGGAAAGCGGCGAAGCTGAACCACAAGACCGTGTTCGGCGTGCTGTCCTGGATCATCTTCGCGGCCCTTCTCGGCGGCCGCCACGTCTACGGCTGGCGCGGGCGCATCGCCGTGCGCTGGACGCTCGCCGGCTTTCTCATGCTGGTGCTCGCCTACATCGGCAGCAAGTTCGTGCTCGAAGTGATTCTGGGAAGAGCGTGAGTCGTGGTTCGATTACCCAAGTTTGCAGTTTGCAGTGGGCAGTTTGCAGTGACTGCCAACTGACGGCTGCCAACTGCCAACTCTAGACTCCCATCGCCCATCACTCATCACCCGCGTCAGCGCGGCTTGACAAGGTGAAACCATGGAAATTCTGATTCTGGCCAGCTTGATACTGCTGAACGCTCTTTTCGCGATGTCCGAGGTGGCGCTGCTCACCGCGCGCAAGCCCCGCCTCGCGGCGCTCGCCAAGAACGGAGACGCCCTCGCGGCGGCGGCCGTGAAGCTCGGCGAGGAGCCGACGCGCTTCCTGTCCACCATCCAGATCGGGATCACCTCCATCGGCCTGTTGAGCGGCATCGTCGGCGAAGCGGTGCTCGCCGCGCCGCTCGCCGTCTGGTTCCAGTCGCTGGGCCTGGAGCACAAGGCGAGCGGCATCGCGGCCACCGCCGTCGTCGTGGTCTTCATTACTTACTTCTCGATCGTCGTCGGCGAGCTGGTCCCCAAGCGCCTCGGCCAGCACAACGCGGAGGGCATCGCCAGGCTGGTCGCCTGGCCGATGCGCGCGCTCGCGATGGCCTCCGCCCCGTTCGTGCACCTGCTGTCGTCGTCCACCGATGCCATCCTGAAGCCGCTGCTCAAGCTGCTGCGCATCCAGCACCACGAGTCCGGAACGCAGGCGCTCTCGGTCGACGAGATCCGCACCATCGTGCTCGAGTCCTCGAACTTCCTGCCGAAAAAGCACGTGACGATCCTGCTCAACCTGTTCGACCTCGAGGCCATCACGGTGGACGACGTGATGGTGCCGCGCAACCACATCGAGGCGGTCGACCTCTCCTCGCCCCTGGAGCAGATCCAGCAGCAGATCGCCACCGCCCATCACCGGCGCCTGCTGGTCTACCGGGGCAACCTCGACGAGGTGATCGGCACGCTGCGGGTGCGCGACGTGCTGAACCTGGTGCAGAACGAGGAGCTCACCAAGGAGCGGCTGGAGGAAATCATCCGCGAGCCGTACTTCGTGCCGGCCGGCACGCCGCTGTTCTCCCAGATGCAGAATTTCCAGGAGCACCAGGACCGGCTGAGCCTGGTGGTGGACGAGTACGGCGAGCTGATGGGGCTGGTGACGCTGGAAGACCTCCTCGAGGAGATGATCGGCGAGTTCACCACGCATTCCCCGCTGCAGACCGGCGGCTTCACCAAGCAGGCCGATGGCAGCTATCTGGTGGAGGGCGCGACGCTGCTGAGGGAGCTGAACCGCAAGATCGGCTTCCATTTCCCGGTCGACGGGCCGAAAACGCTGAACGGGCTCATACTCGAGCACCTGCAAGCCATGCCCGAGCCCAATACCAGCGTGAAGATCGCCGGCCACCCGCTGGAAATCGTCCAGACCCAGGGGCGGGTGGTGAAAGCGGTGCGGGTATTTCCGCCGGCGGGCGCCTGAGCGCGCCGCCACCCGGGACAGACTGTGGCAAACTGGGCTTTACAAAGCCGGACAAGATGGGCATTATCCTGTTAACAAGTCTACGTAAGCTGTTGGTTCATTAGGGTAATCGGGGGTAAACTATGGCAACTGCGACCGCGGCAGCCAGAAAAGCATCGGACGTCAAGGAATTCAATTTCACCTGGGTCGGCAAGGACAAGAGCAACAAGATCGTCCGCGGTGAGATGAAGGCGACCGGCGAAGCCCAGGTCAACGCCACGCTGCGCCGCCAGGGCATCAGGGTCGACGCGATCAAGAAGCAGAAGCTCGGCCGCGGCGGGAGCATCACCGACAAGGACATCACGCTCTTCACCCGCCAGCTGGCGGTGATGATGAAAGCGGGCGTGCCGCTGCTGCAGGCCTTCGACATCGTCGGCAAGGGCCACACCAACGCCGCGGTCGCCCGGCTGCTGATGGACATCAAAACCGAGGTTGAAACCGGGTCGAACCTGAAACAGGCGTTCGAGAAACACCCGCTCTATTTCGACGCCCTATTCTGCAACCTGGTCGGCGCGGGCGAGCAGGCCGGTATCCTGGACTCCCTGCTCGACCGGCTCGCGACTTACAAGGAAAAGATTCTCGCCATCAAGAGCAAGATCAAGTCCGCCCTGTTCTATCCCATCGCGATCGTGGTCGTGGCGTTCGTGATCACGGCGGTGATCATGATCTTCGTGATCCCCGCTTTCAAGAGCGTGTTCTCGAGCTTCGGCGCCGACCTGCCGGGCCCGACGCTGGTGGTGATGGCGATCTCGGAATTCTTCGTGGACTACTGGTACCTCATCTTCGGCGGCATCGCTGGCGGGGGTTACGCCTTCTTCTGGACCTGGAAGCGCTCCCTGAAAATGCAGAAATTCATGGACCGCGTGATGCTGCGGATGCCGGTGTTCGGCAATCTGGTACGCATATCATGCATCGCGCGCTGGGCACGGACGCTGTCCACCATGTTCGCCGCGGGCGTGCCGCTGGTCGAGGCGCTCGAATCGGTGGCCGGCGCTGCCGGCAATTACGAGTACTACGTGGCGACCAAGAAGATCCAGAGCGAGGTTTCGACCGGCTCGAGCCTCACCTCCTCGATGCAGGGCACCGAGGTCTTTCCCAGCATGGTGATCCAGATGGTGCAGATCGGCGAGGAAGCGGGCTCGCTCGATGCCATGCTGTCCAAGGTCGCCGACTTCTACGAGGCCGAAGTGGACGACGCCGTCGCGGCGCTGACGAGCCTGATGGAGCCCATCATCATGGTGGTGCTCGGCACGCTGATCGGCGGCCTCGTGGTCGCGATGTACCTGCCCATCTTCAAGCTGGGCGCGGCAGTCTAGAAACCGGCGAGGAGTCAGGGGTGAGGAGTGAGGCATAGACCCCCCCTGACCATCGAACTCCGCCTCGCACCCTACCCCTCGCGCCTCGCTCGGCGATGATGCTCGTCGAGGCGTTGCGCCAATCCCCGGCCGTGCTCGTCACCATCGCCGTGCTGTTCGGGCTGATCGTGGGCAGTTTTCTCAACGTCGTCATCCACCGCCTGCCGAAAATGCTGGAGCGGCAGTGGCGCGCCGAATGCGCCGAGCTGACCGGGACCGCGCCGCCGCCCGCCGAGCCGTTCAACCTGGTGGTGCCGCGCTCGACCTGTCCCAAGTGCGGGCACCGGATCACCGCGCTCGAGAACATCCCGATCGCGAGTTACATCGCCCTCGGCGGAAAGTGCTCGGCCTGCAAGACGCCGATCTCCCCGCGCTACCCGGTGGTGGAAACGCTTACGGGGGCGCTCGCCGGCTATATTGCGTGGCGCTACGGGTTGAGCACCGCCATGTTCGGCGCGCTGATCTTCGCATGGGCGATGATTGCGCTCGCCTTCATCGACCTCGATACCTTTTACCTGCCCGACAGCATCACCCTGCCGCTGTTGTGGCTGGGACTGCTCGTCAACACCGGCGCCGTTTTCACCGACCTTCGCTCGGCCGTGATCGGCGCGGTGGCCGGATACCTCGCGCTGTGGACCGTGTTCTGGGCCTACAAGCTCGCCACCGGCAAGGAAGGCATGGGCTACGGCGACTTCAAGCTGCTCGCCGCGATCGGCGCCTGGCTCGGCTGGAAGATGCTGCCGCTCACGATCCTGCTCTCCTCCCTCCTCGGCGCGGCGGTGGGAATCGGGCTGATCGCGCTCGCGCGCCATGGCCGCAATGTGCCGATCCCGTTCGGCCCCTACCTCGCCATCGCCGGACTGATCGCGCTGTTCTGGGGCGAGCCGCTCACCCGGCAGTACCTGAACCTGTTCTGACGCGCCATGCCGTTCTGCGTTGGCCTCACCGGCGGCATCGGGTCGGGCAAATCGACCGCCGCGGAAATGTTCCGGGAACTCGGCGCGGCGGTGGTGGATACCGATGAGCTCTCGCGCGAGCTTACCACCGCGGGCGGCGGCGCCATGCCCGAAATACGGAAACAGTTCGGGCCGGAATACGTCGCGACGGACGGCAGCCTCGACCGCGACCGCATGCGCCGCCTGGTATTCGGAAACGCCGCGGAGAAGGAAAAACTCGAGGCGATCCTGCACCCGTTGATCCGCGCGGCTTCGCGCGAACGCGTCGCTGCCGCATCCGCGAGCTACGTCATCCTGGTGGTCCCGTTGCTCTTCGAGACCGGCGCCTGCCTCGACCTGGCGAAGCGGGTGCTGGTGGTGGACTGCAGCGAGGAACGGCAGATCGAGCGCGCCACGCGGCGCAGCCGGATAGCCGCCGACGAGGTGCGCGCGATCATGGCGTCGCAGCTCGCGCGCGCCGCGCGCCGCGCGCACGCAGATGACGTGATCGACAATGACGGCGGCATGGAGGCGCTGCGCCGCCAGGTCGGCGCGCTCCATGCCAGATACCTCACGCTGGCGCGCGCAACCTGACCGGGGCCGGGCATGGATTCGATCTCAACAAGCCCCAATAAGGCCTTTATTTTTTTCGGGTTTTGATGAATACTGAGAGCCTATAACACCATGAAACACGCATGCGTTTCATGGTGTTATAGGCTCTACCGCGAAGGGAGCCCCAGGCGGCGCCGACGGATCATGACTACGTGATCAGCTACGAGTACCCACTGAGCGAGCGCGTGCGCACGCTGCTGCGGCTCGAGGATCTGTTCGAGCGCGTCGATTATTTCCAGCACAAGAACGACCCGCACGAGCACCACGTCGCGCTGCTCTCGATCTTCGAAATACTCGAGGTGTCGGGCCGGGCGGACCTCAAGTCCGACCTGCTGCAGGAACTGGAGCGGCAGAAGCACACACTCGAGTCGCTGCGCGAGAACCCCGACGTGTCGGAAGAGGCGCTCGACAACGTGCTGTGGCAGATCGACCAGGCCTCCTCGCGCCTGTTCCAGGCCTCAGGCAAGATCGGCCAGGAGCTGCGCGAGAACGAGTGGCTGATGAGCATACGCCAGCGCACCAACATCCCGGGCGGCGTGTGCGAGTTCGACCTGCCCTCATACCACTACTGGCTGCAGCAGGCCCCGGACCAGCACCGCCACGACCTGCAGCTATGGCTTGCGCCGTTCCTGCCGATGCGCGACGGGATCGCGATCGTGCTGAGGCTGCTGCGCGAATCGGGCAAGACGACTTCGCAGGTCGCCTACCAGGGCGTCTACCAGCAGATGATGGCCGGGCGCATGTCGCAGATGCTGCGCATCCGCCTGAAGCGCGAGTATCAATGGGTACCGGAGATCAGCGCCAACAAGTACGCGCTCAACATCCGCTTCACCACGCAGGAAGGCATGCAACGGCCCAAGGCGGCCGAAGCCGACGTCGAGTTCGAGCTCACCTTCTGCAACCTTTAGGAATTTGTCGGACCGGAGTCGGACAAATTCCTTTGGCGTCCATTCTGCTCCGAGCGCTGCAAGCTGATCGACCTAGGAATTTGTCGGACTTCTATCCGGCAAATTCCTATAGCAAGACCGCCCGCAAGAAAATGGCCAAAATAGATTAGAAGCATCATTTCAAACACACTCCCGACTTCAATGGGGGTCAGTAAGGGTCATTTGGTTGAAATTATTCTGATTCCTCAGGCGGTCTTGCCTTTAGCAGCCTGTCGACGCAGCAAGTCCGACAGGCTGCTAGGCGCGTGGGCCACCGAGAAGTACCGCGTGCCCATCGTTGAAGACAGGGATGAGCTGGAGTCCCACGACTCCGATGCGGCTCCGCCGCCTGCGGCTGCAAAATAAAGTCGCCGCGAAATTTCGACAAACACGTTAGCAGTAATTGGCGTGCTCTTTTGGGGCCCCTGTTCGCCGCCGAGCAGCGCAGACCAGCCCGGGGTTTCGGTCGAGCACTGGGCGAGCCTCGATTGCGCCTGCTATAGCCTGAACATTTCACGCCTGACGAGTCTGCAGAAAGGCTAACCTTGCGCGAGTTGCGCAGACCGCCGGGCTGGTCGAGCAGCGGAGGGGACCGCTACGAGCTTGCGAGGTAGCGGCGGCGAACGGGGCGCCCTTTTTCTTTGGTGACTTTCTTTTATGGGCGAGCAAAAAGAAAGTCACCGGCGCCCGGGGCCGCCCCCCGGCAATGGGCGACTCAGGCGCGCCAGGAGCAATCTGGCGGGCAATCCTCCCACCACCCCCGCCGCTACGCTGTGCGACCCCTCCTCAGGCAGGAGGGGAGTTGTCTTGCGCTCCCACCACCCCGGCGCTTCGCGCCACCCCTCCTCGGGCAGGAGGGGAATCTCCCACCGCCCGCCTGCTCCGCAGGCACGGCGGCGCGAAACGCGTCGTGCTGATGCAAGAATCAGCTCCAGGCCCCCCGCATCATGCTGATGCCGTGCGCGCCGCGTTCCCATGCCGTCTCCAGATCAGCGGGCTTGAGCCCGCCGAGCGCATAGACCGGCAACGGGCAATCCTTCAGCAGCGCGGCGAACGGATCCCAGCCGATGCCGGGCGCACCGGGATGGCTGGGCGTTGGCATCACTGGCCCCAGCACCGCGAAGTCCGCGCCCAGCGCCTGCGCGCGCGCGAGTTCCCCGGCGTCGTGGCAGGAGGCGCCGACCAGTCCCGCCGCGGGGCGCTGCTCGAGTTGCTTCAACTGGGTCGATGTGAGATGCACGCCATCGGCGCCGGCCCGCTGCGCCAGCCCGGCATCGCTATTCACCAGCACCCGTGCGCCGTGAGCGTGGGCGAGCCGCACCACTTCGGCCGCGAAGCGGAGCCCCTGGTCTCCTGACATTCCCTTCTCGCGCACCTGCAGCAGCTTGAGCCCCTGCGCGAGTGCCCGTTCCAGCCGCTCCAGAAATTCCCGCTCGCCCAGCTCGGCGGCGTTGGTGATGGCGTAAACGGCGGGCAGACGCAGCGCGCGCAGGATCGGCGCATTCGCGGGCAGCAGAGGATCGACCGAGATCGCGTCGGGATACTGCCAAGCGAAGCGCTGGCTTTCGCGCCCGTGCAGCTCGCCCGACCATCGCACCACCCGGAAAAAGCGCAGCCGCACCGCGGCGTGCGCGTAATCGTAATCGCGGGTGAGCCAGGGATAGGCGCGCACGACCTCGATGCCGAGCTCCTCGCGCAACTCGCGCTTGAGCGCGTCGGCCGGCGCTTCGCCCGGCTCGACCTTGCCGCCCGGAAACTCCCAGTAGCCGGCGTACACCTTGCCCGCCGGCCGCTGGCCCAGCAGAAAACGGCCGTCTTCGCGCAGCATGACGGCCGCCGCGACTTCGACGCGGTTTGAGGGTTGGGAGCGGGGGGATGAGGGATGAGGCGCGGAACGCACTTACGGGTTCCGCCTAGGAGTTTGTCGGATTTTGGTCCGACAAACTCCTTATGCAAAACCGCCTGCAAGAAAACGGCGGAACAGGGCTGTAGAGATACAACTTCGACTCCATTGCCGTCCCCAACAGTGGGCCGGGAGGGGTCATTGGGTTCAGCTTCATCCAGAATCCTCAGGCGGTTTTGCTTTTAGCAGCCTGTCAGAGCGTCAAGTCTGACAGGCTGCTAGGACTTCAGCTTGGCTTTTCCCGCCCAGTCGCGGGCGAACTGCCACGCCACGCGCCCGCTGCGCGAGCCGCGTTGCAGGGCCCATTGCAGCGCCGCGCGCTGCGCCTCCGCGGAGTGGGCGCCCGGCGCCTTGAAGTGCTCCAGCCATACCCCGACGATCTTGAGATAGTCGCCCTGGTCGAAGGGATAGAAAGCGGCCCACAGGCCGAACCGCTCGGACAGCGACACTTTCTCTTCCGAGGTCTCGCTCGGATGGATCTCCTCGCCGACGTGCTTGTAGTCGAGGTTTTCCTGCATGTACTCCGGCATCAGATGGCGGCGATTGGAGGTGGCGTAGATCACGCAGTTTTCCGAGGCCGCGGCGACCGAGCCGTCCAGCACGACCTTCAGCGCCTTGAAGCCCGTCTCGCCGGAGTCGAACGACAGGTCGTCGCAGTAGAGGACGAAGCGCTCGGGGCGCGCGGAGATGCGGTCCACGATGTCGGCCAGGTCGACCAGGTCCCGCTTCTCCACCTCGATGAGCCGCAGGCCGCGCGGCGCGTACTTGTTGAGCAGCGCCTTGATGAGCGAGGACTTGCCGGTGCCGCGCGCGCCGGTGAGCAGCACGTTGTTGGCGGGATGGCCCTCGACGAATTGCCGCGTGTTTATCTCCACCAGCGCCTTCTGGGCATCGATGCCCTGGAGATCGCGCAGCGCGATGCGGTGCACGTGCCGCACCGGCTCGATATAACCTTTGCCGTTCTTCTTGCGCCAGCGGTAGGCAATCGAGGCTTTCCAGTCCGTGGGCGGCGGCTCCTGCGGCAGCAGCCGCTCGAGACGGGATATCAGCCCCTCGGCCTGCTTGACCAGTTTGTCGGCGTCAGCCATTGGTGGAATGTTGAATGTTGAGTTTTGAATTTTGAGGTGTCGGCATGCGAATAGCAATTCAACATTCAACACTCAGAATTCAGCACTCCGTCAGGTACGGTATTCCGCGTTGATCGTCACATAATCGTGCGACAGGTCGCAAGTCCAGACCGTCGCCGCCGCGGACCCCCGGTTGAGCAACACCCGTACCGTGATCTCGGCCTGCTTCATCACGCGCGCCCCGTCCGCCTCGCGGTAGCCGGGACTGCGGCTGCCGTTCTTCGCCACCAGCACATCATCGAGATAGAGGTCCACCTTGTCCACCGCGAGATCGGCGATGCCGGCATAGCCGACCGCCGCGAGGATGCGGCCGAGGTTGGGGTCGGAGGCGAAGAACGCGGTCTTCACCAGCGGGGAATGCGCGATGGCGTAGGCCACCTTGCGAGACTCCTCCTCCTTGCGGCCACCCTCGACCCGGACGGTGATGAATTTCGTCGCGCCCTCGCCGTCGCGGATGATGGCCTGCGCGAGCTCGGTGGCCACCGCGGTAACGCCTTCCGCCAGCGCCGCGTACTCGGCGCTTTTCGCATCGCTCACTTCCGGCATGTCGGCGGCCCCGGTCGCGATCAGCATGAAGGCGTCATTGGTCGAGGTGTCCCCGTCCACCGTGATGCAATTGAACGAGCGGTTCGCCGCCTGCGCGGCCAACGCGCGCGCGAACGGCAGCGTCAGCTTCGCATCGGTGGCCACGAAGCTGAGCAGGGTGGCCATGTTGGGATGGATCATGCCGGCGCCCTTGGCAATGCCGGTGACGGTGACTTCCGCGACCCCGACCCTGACGCGGCGGGATGCGGCTTTCGGCAGCGTGTCGGTGGTCATGATCGCCTGCGCCGCGGCGAACCAGTTGTCTTCGCGGGCATCGGCCAGGCAGGCGGGAAGGCCGGCGGCAATCTTCTCCACCGGCAGCGGCTCCATGATGACGCCGGTCGAGAACGGCAGCACCTGCGCCGCCGAGCAGCTCATGAGCTTGGCCAGCTCGTTGCAGGTCTGGCGCGCGCTCGCGATGCCCTCCTTGCCGTTCCCGGCGTTGGCGTTGCCGGTGTTAACCACCAGGGCGCGGATCGACGCATCCGGGTCGAGCATCGTGAGATGTTGCCGCGCCACCACCACCGGGGCGGCGCAGAAGCGGTTCTGCGTGAACACGCCCGCCACCCGCGCGCCGTGCCCAAGCTTCATTACCAGCAGGTCTTTGCGGTTGGACTTGCGGATGCCCGCCTCGGTTACGCCCAGGCTCACGCCTTTGACGGGCAGCAGTCGCTTCCGGTCCGGCGGCTTCAGGTTGACGGGCATTGGTTCCGTATTGGTTTCCGGGAGCATCGCTTCGGTCAGAGACGATTATATCGGGACGACTGGCGCCGTCGGGATTCAGTCCATACCCGGAAACCAATATCGCCTGGCGTGCCAGGCGTCCAGCTTTTTATATTGAGCCTCTCCCATATGGCAGAGTCGCCGTCAGGCGAGTCTGCCATCAGGTGAGCCTGCCATGGCACTGCTTGTACTTCTTGCCCGAGCCGCACGGGCACGGGTCGTTGCGCCCCACCTTCTGGCCGGGGCGCACGAACGGCTGCGGCCGCTCGGCCACCGCGACGTCGCCTTCCGCTTCCGCCTCGACCGCGGTGTCGCCGCCGCCCGCGTATTCCGCGTGCTGGTACTGGACGTTCTTCGGCGCTTCCAGCTCTTCGGCTGCCGCGAGCTCCTCGGCGCTCTTGACCTGCACCGTCATCAGGATCTTGGTGACTTCGCTCTTGATCGACTCCAGCATCATCGAGAACAGCTCGAACGCCTCGCGCTTGTACTCCTGCTGGGGGTTCTTCTGCGCGTAACCGCGCAGATGTATGCCCTGGCGCAGATGATCGAGCGCGGACAGGTGCTCGCGCCAGTGCGTGTCCAGGCTCTGCAGCATGATCGCGCGCTCGTAGTGGCGCATCGCCTGCGGCTCGACGTTGGCGGTCTTGTCCTGATACTCCTTGCGCGCCGCCGCGACGGCGCGCTCGATCAGCGCCTGCTGCTCGAGCTCCGGATCATCCTTGAGCCAGCGCCCGACCGCGAGCTTCAGGCGCAGCTCGGCCTCCAGCGCCTTCTCCAGCCCCTCCGGATCCCACTGCTCTTCCAGGCTCTCCGGCGGAATGTGCTGGTTCACGTAGCCGCTGATGACGTCAGCGCGCATCGCGTTGAGGGTCTCCGTGATGTCGGACGACTCCAGCAGCTCGTTGCGCTGTTGGTAGATGACCCTTCTCTGGTCGTTCGCCACGTCGTCGTATTCGAGCAGGTGCTTGCGCATGTCGAAGTTGCGCGCCTCGACCTTGTGCTGGGCGTTCTCGATCGAACGCGTCACCCAGCGGTGCTCGATTGCCTCGCCCTCGGGCATTTTCAGGCGTTCCATGATCGCCGCCACCCGGTCGGAGGCGAAGATCCTGAGCAGCGGGTCATCGAGCGCGAGATAGAACCGGCTCGACCCCGGGTCGCCCTGGCGTCCGGAACGCCCGCGCAGCTGGTTGTCGATGCGGCGCGACTCGTGCCGCTCGGTGCCGACGATGTGCAGCCCGCCGGCGGCCACCACCTGGTTGTGCAGCTTCTGCCAGTTGAAGCGGATCTCCTCGACCTTTTTCTGCTTCGCCGCATCGTCGAGCGCCGCGTCGGCCCGCACCTGGTTGATCTCGGGCTCGGGATTGCCGCCGAGCACGATGTCGGTGCCGCG
>CAYYZZ010000062.1:0-10228 GCA_964476235.1 uncultured Streptomycetaceae bacterium
TCCTGGTGCTCGACGCGCGCCAGGACATCTCGGAGCAGGACGCGCACGTCGCCGGTTTCGTCCTCGAGGCGGGACGGGCGCTGGTGGTGGCGGTCAACAAGTGGGAACGGCTGCCCGGGGAAGAGCGTGATCTCGTGAAGCGCGCGCTGGGGCGCAAGCTCGATTTCCTGGCTTTCGCGCGGCTGCATTTCGTCTCGGCGCTGGCAGGCCAGGGCCTGTCGCAGCTGATGAAGTCGGTGGACGAAGCCTATGCATCGGCGATGGCGCGCCTGCCGACCCCACGGTTGAGCCGCGCGCTGGCCGCCGCGGTCGCTCAGCAGTCGCCGCCCCGTGCCGGAGTCATCCGTCCCAAGCTGCGTTACGCGCACCAGGGGGGCGTCAACCCGCCCCTCATCGTGGTCCACGGCAATGCCCTCGATCACGTGCCGGAAACCTACCGCCGTTATTTGGAACGATTTTTCCGGGAGGCTTTCAAATTGCAGGGAACCCCGTTGCGGGTGGAATTCCGGTCCGGCTCGAATCCCTACGCAATACGGACCGGCGCGCGACGGTAACCCTATGGCATAACAGCGAAATAACGAGTAAAGTAGTTATCCCAAAAACACCATAAGACGAGGCTCGATATGAGCAACAAAGGGCAGTTGCTACAAGACCCGTTCCTCAACACGCTGCGCAAGGAGCACATCCCGGTGTCGATCTACCTGGTCAACGGCATCAAGCTGCAGGGCCAGATCGACTCCTTCGACCAGTACGTTGTCCTGCTGAAGAACACGGTGACCCAGATGGTCTACAAGCACGCCATCTCGACCGTGGTGCCGGCACGCCCCGTCACTCTCTCGCTCGACCAAAGCCCCGACAGTTGAGCGTATTCTGTTTTTCCCTTGATGTTTGACCGTCCCGCGAACGGCACGGCGGCGGTGCTGGTCGGCCTCGACCTGGGCGAGCCCGGCTACGCGGAAGGCCTGGAGGAGATCCGGCTGCTGGCCACCAGCGCCGGGGTAGCGACCCGCGCCCTGGTCCGCGGCCGGCGCCATCGCCCCGACCCGGCGCTCTTTGCCGGCAAGGGCAAGGTCGAGGAAGTGGCGCAGACCCTGGCCGAGACCGGCGCGAGCCTCGCCATCTTCAATCACGATCTCTCGCCGGCCCAGGAGCGCAACCTCGAGCGTGCGCTCGGGTGCCGCGTCGTCGACCGTACCAGCCTGATACTCGACATCTTCGCGCAGCGCGCCCGCAGCCACGAAGGCAAGCTGCAGGTCGAGCTGGCGCAGCTCGAGCACCTCGCGACCCGGCTGGTCCGGGGATGGACCCACCTCGAGCGGCAGAAGGGCGGCATCGGCCTGCGAGGCCCGGGCGAGACCCAGCTCGAAACCGACCGGCAGCTGCTCGGCAAGCGGGTCAAGGTGCTCAAGGAGAAACTGGCCAAGGTCTGGTCACAGCGCCAGGTGCAACGGCGCGCGCGGGGCCGCTCGAACGTGCTCGCGGTATCGCTCGTCGGTTACACCAATGCCGGCAAGTCCACGCTGTTCAACCGCATGACCCGCGCCGGTGTCTACGCCGCCGACCAGTTGTTCGCAACGCTCGACACCACGACCCGGCGCGTGCATAGCGAGAACGGCGCTGGCATCGTGCTCTCGGATACCGTCGGTTTCATCCGGAGGCTGCCGCATACCCTGATCGCCGCGTTCCGCGCCACGCTCGAAGAGACGATCCACGCCGACCTGCTGCTGCACGTGGTGGACGCGGCCAGCGAGGACCGGGACGCGCAGATCGAGGCGGTGAACCAGGTCCTGGCCGAGATCGGCGCGGACGCGGTGCCGCAGGTCCTGGTCATGAACAAGATCGACCGCACGCCGCTCCCGGCGCGGGTCGAGCGCGACGAATATGGTAGAATTTCGCGTCTCTGGGCGAGCGCACAAACGGGACAGGGCGTCGAATTCATCCGTCTTGCACTTGAAGAATGCGCAGCTGCTGCGCCGGCATCCGCAGAATTGAAAAGTCCCGCCGCAGCGTAAGACAGAATCCTACCCACGATGATGGTTTACTTGAGGACTTTCCGCGACTATCTAAGAGACCGCTCGTTGCGGTTGCTTGGCGTGCTGATGTCGCTCAACGACCCCCAATGGGGGCGCCGTCCCAACCAGGGGCCGCCCGACCTGGAAGAGATCTGGCGCGATTTCAACCGTAAGCTGAGCGGGTTGTTCGGCCGCGGCGGCGGTGGCGGCGACGAGCCGCAAGGCCCGGATGTGAAGAAAGTCGGCGGCGGGGTGGGCCTGCTGCTGCTGGGCCTGATACTCGCGGTGTGGCTGGCGAGCGGCTTCTACATCGTCTACGAAGGCCAGCGCGGCCTGGTGTTGCGCTTCGGCAAATACGTCGAGACCACCATGCCGGGCCCGCGCTGGCACCTGCCGTACCCGCTCGAGACCGCCGAGGTGGTGAACGTGGCCGGCGTGCGCAGCGTGGAGGTGGGCTACCGCAACAACGTCAAGAGCAAGGTGCTCAAGGAATCGCTGATGCTGACTGATGACGAGAACATCATCGACGTGCAGTTCGCGGTCCAGTACATCCTGAAGAGCCCAACCGATTACCTGTTCAAGAACCGCGCTCCCGACGACACCGTGCTGCAGGTGGCGGAGTCCGCGATCCGCGAGATCGTCGGCAAGAGCAGCATGGACTTCGTGATCTTCGAGGGGCGCGCGGAGGTCGCGGCGCGCGCCCACAAGCTGATGCAGGTGATCCTCGATCGCTACGGCACCGGCATCAACATCAGCAAGGTGACGATGCAGAACGCGCAGCCGCCGGAGCAGGTGCAGTCGTCGTTCGACGACGCGGTCAAGGCCGGACAGGATCGCGAGCGCCAGAAGAACGAGGGCCAGGCCTACGCCAACGACGTCATACCGAAGGCGCGCGGCATGGCGGCGCGCCTGCAGGCGGAGGCCGAGGGTTACCGCCAGCGCGTGATCGAGCAGGCGGAAGGAGACGCCGCGCGCTTCCGCCAGGTCGTGACCGAGTACAACAAGGCGCCGCGGGTCACCCGCGACCGGCTCTACATCGAGGCAATGCAGCAGGTTATGACCAACACCACCAAGGTGCTGGTCGACCAGAAGGGCGGCAACAGCCTGATCTACCTGCCGCTCGACAAGATCATGCAAATGACGGGGACGGGACCGGCCGATCCGGCATCCAAGCCCGCTGAAAGCGCGCCGGCGCCGGAGCCTTCCACCGCGCGCTCGCGCGAGGCGTTCCGTTCGCGCGAGCGGGAGACACGCTGATGAAGGCCAATCTCGGCATCCTGCTGGTGGGCGTGCTGGTGGCGCTGGTCATCATCTCGCTCTCCCTGTTCGTCGTCGACCAGCGCCAGAACGCGATCGTGTTCCGGCTGGGCGAGGTGGTGGACGTCAAGAAAGACCCGGGACTGTATTTCAAGGTGCCGCTGCTCGACAATGTGCGCAATTTCGACGTGCGCATCCTCACGATAGACACCACCGAGCCGGAGCGCTTTCTCACCTCCGAGAAGAAGAACGTCCTGGTGGATCTCTTCGTGAAGTGGCGCATCACGGACGTGCGGCAGTACTACGTGAGCGTGCAGGGCAACGAGGCGCTGGCGCAGACCCGGCTGCTACAGACGATCAACGACGGCATGCGCGCGGAGTTTGGCAACCGCACCGTGCACGAGGTGGTGTCCGGCGAGCGCGACAAGATCATGGACCTGATGCGCGAGAAGGCGAACGACGACGCGAAGACGATCGGCGTCGAGGTGCTCGACGTGCGGTTGAAACGCGTGGACCTGCCGCAGGAAGTCAGCGTGGACGTCTACCGCCGCATGGAGGCCGAGCGCAAGCGGGTGGCCAACGAATTACGTTCCACCGGCGCGGCGGAGTCGGAGAAGATACGCGCGGATGCCGACCGCCAGCGCGAGGTGATCGTGGCCCAGGCCTACCGCGAAGCGCAGCGCATCAAGGGCGAAGGCGACGGAAAGGCGACGGCGATTTACGCGCGCGCCTACGAGAGTAACGCCGAGTTCTACGCCTTCTACCGCAGCCTCGAAGCCTACAAGGCGAGCTTCCGCGGCCGCAACGACGTGCTGGTGCTCGAGCCCAATTCCGAGTTCTTCAAGTACTTCCGGTCGAGCGGCAGGCAGGGCAAGTAACACGGCGCGCGATCGCGCCCGCATTTGCCGCACATTCAGATGGGAAACCTCCTGCTCACGGCTCTTGCCCTGATGCTCATCATCGAGGGCGTGCTGCCGTTCCTGGTGCCGGGGCTGTGGCGCGACACCTTCCGGCGCTTGACCGAGATGAGCGACGGTCAGATCCGCTTTATCGGGCTCACCTCGATGCTGGCCGGCCTGCTCCTGCTCTACTTCGCCCGGCAATGATCGAGATGCGGGATCCGGGATCCGGGAATCGGGATGCGGCGGAATGCCCCCTGATTTCTCAACTATAATCCCGCTTGTATCTCGTATCCCGTATCTCGTATCCCGTATCCCGTACCCCGTATCCTGAATCTGGAATCCCGTGATGCGTACCTGGGTATTGCCCGAATACATCGAGGACATTCTCCCGCCGGAAGCCGCCCGCATCGAGCGGCTGCGGAGGGACATACTCGACCTGTTCCGTGTGCACGGCTACGAGCTGGTGATGCCGCCGTTGCTGGAATACCTGGAGTCGTTGTTGACGGGCACCGGGCACGACCTCGATCTGCAGACTTTCAAGCTGGTGGACCGGCTCTCGGGCCGCATGCTCGGCGTGCGCGCCGATATCACGCCGCAAGTCGCGCGCATCGACGCGCATCTCCTGAACCGCAAGGGCGTCACGCGGCTCTGCTATACCGGCAGCGTGCTGCACACGCTGCCCTCCGGCATGAACCGCACGCGTGAGCCGCTGCAGATCGGCGCCGAGCTCTACGGCCACGCCGGGATCGAGAGCGACGTGGAGATCCAGCGCCTCATGATGAAGGCGCTGGCGAAAGCGCGGGTGTCCGACGCCTACCTCGATATCGGCCACGTCGGCATATTCCGCAGCCTGGTCGGGCGCGCCAACGCGGCGGACGGCCTGGAGTCGGACCTGTTTGTCGCCATGCAGGCGAAGGACCTGCCGGCGCTGCGCGGGCTCACGCGCCGGCTCGACCGCGTCTCGCGCGAGGCGCTGATCGCGCTGCCCGAGCTGTACGGCGGTTCCGAGGCGCTCGAGCGCGCAAGCAAAATTTTGCCGGACACCCCCGAGATCCGCGCCGCGCTTGCCGGCCTGCGGGCGCTGTCGGATGAGTTGCGCGATGTGGCCCGCATCCGCTGTTTCGATCTCGCGGAGCTCCGCGGCTATCGTTATCACAGCGGCGTGGTGTTCGCCGCCTACGCCGAGGGCGCGCCCAACGCGCTGGCGCTGGGCGGGCGCTACGACGAGGTGGGCAAGGCGTTCGGGCGGGTCCGCGCGGCGACCGGCTTCAGCATGGACCTGCGAGAGCTCGCCTCGGCGCGACCGGACGGCGCGGCGAGGCCCGGCATCCTCGCGCCCTATGCACCGCGCGATGCGGCCTTGCAGAAAAACATCCATGCGCTGCGCGCGCGCGGCGAGGTCGTGGTAGTGGACCTGCCCGGGCATGCGGGCTCCCGCCGCGAGCTGGGTTGCGACCGCACGCTCGCGCGGCGTGCCGGCACGTGGGTCGTCCAAAAGCGCAAAGCATAATTTAGGGTCTGGGTTTCATGTCAAAGAACGTAGTCGTAATCGGCGCGCAGTGGGGCGACGAGGGCAAAGGCAAGATCGTGGACTGGCTCACCGATCACGCCCGGGGCGTGGTGCGCTTCCAGGGCGGGCACAATGCCGGCCATACCCTGGTGATCGGCGGAAAAAAGACGGTTCTGCACCTGATCCCATCCGGCATCCTGCGCGAGAAAGTGGCCTGCTACATCGGCAACGGCGTCGTGCTCTCGCCGCAGGCGCTGGTCGAGGAGATCGGGACGCTCGAGGCCGCTGGTGTGGACGTGCGCTCGCGGCTGAAGATCAGCGAGGCCTGTCCCCTGATCCTGCCGCACCACGCGGCGCTCGACCTGGCGCGCGAGGCAAAAAAAGGCGCCGGCAAGATCGGCACGACCGGCCGTGGCATCGGCCCGGCGTACGAGGACAAGGTGGCGCGGCGCGCGATACGCCTGCAGGACCTGTTTCATCGCGAGCGATTCTCGAAGAAGCTCGGCGAAGTGCTCGATTTCCACAATTTCGTGCTGAAGAACTATTTCCGCGCGCCTA
This sequence comes from uncultured Streptomycetaceae bacterium, assembly GCA_964476235.1. Lineage (GTDB taxonomy): Bacteria > Pseudomonadota > Gammaproteobacteria > Burkholderiales > SG8-41 > SG8-41. The sequence goes on from CAYYZZ010000062.1 coordinate 6,240, forward strand.
CCGTGGATTTCCAGAAGACCTTCGACGAGACGATGCGTCTCGCGGAGCGCATCAAGCCGATGATCGCGGACGTGCCGCGGCTGCTCTACGAGGCGCAGAAGGCGGGCCACAACCTGCTGTTCGAGGGCGCGCAGGGCACGCTGCTCGACATCGACCACGGCACCTACCCGTACGTGACCTCGAGCAATTGCGTCGCGGGCGCGGCGGCGACGGGCGCCGGCATCGGCCCTCAGCATCTGCACTACGTGCTGGGCATCACCAAGGCCTACACCACCCGGGTGGGATCGGGGCCGTTTCCGACCGAGCTCGACAATGATCTCGGCCGGCAAATCGCGACTCGCGGCAACGAGTTCGGTTCCACTACCGGGCGGCCGCGCCGCTGCGGCTGGTTCGACGCGGCCGCGCTCAAGCGCTCGATCCAGATCAACGGCTTCTCCGGGCTGGGCGTGACCAAGCTCGACGTGCTCGACGGCATGGAAACGGTGCAGATCGCGACCGGCTACAAGCTGAACGGCCAGGCGAGCGACATACTGCCTGTCGGCGCGGAAGAACTCGAAGGGTGCGAGCCGGTGTACGAGATACTGCCGGGGTGGAAGGACAGCACCGTGGGGCTGACGCGCTACGAGCAATTGCCCATGGCAGCGCAGGTATTTCTCAAGCGCATCGAGGAGATCTGCAGCGTGCCGATCAACCTCGTCTCAACCGGCCCCGACCGGGCGCAGACCATCGTGCGGCGCCACCCGTTCGAAGTGCAATGATGAGTGCGGAGTGATGAGTGCGGAGCGAAACCGGGGTTTGGAATTCCGTACCAAGCAATTTGCTCTATGGATTATCGATCTCTTTACAGATCTACCCGGATCGGCAGTAGCCCAGGTCTTAGGGCGACAGGTGCTGCGATCGGGAACTTCGGTGGGAGCGCACTATCGCGAAGCCGTGCGTGCGAAATCACGCGCGGATTTCGTAAATCACTCATCACTGTATTGCTGGTGCCCAGGAAGGGATTCGAACCCCCACACCATTACTGGCGCCAGGACCTGAACCTGGTGCGTCTACCAATTCCGCCACCTGGGCTTGCGCGGGCGGAATTCTAGCCGAACACCCCATTTTTATCAAATGAATCAACGCAAAAAACGCACATCGACTTCGCCGCGGCGGCGTTCCCACGATCCTCATTACGAACGCGAGGCGGGCCGCTACGAACACCCGGTAGCGAGCCGGGAATTCATCCTGGAAACGCTGACGGAGCGGGGCGTGCCCGTCACCGAGGAAGAGCTCGAGCGTCTGCTTAAGATCCCTCCGCAGGACCGCGACGCTTTCTCGAAGCGCCTGGGTGCCATGCAGCGCGATGGCGAGATCATGCGCAACCGCCGCAACGCGATCTGCGTGGTGGCGAAGCTCGATCTCGTGCGCGGGCGCGTGCAAGGCCATCCCGACGGTTTTGGCTTCCTCGTGCGCGACGAGGGCGGGCCGGATCTCTTCCTCGGCCCGAAGGAAATGCGCGGAGTGCTGCACGGCGACCGGGTCGTGGCGCGAATCTCGGGCATGGACCGCCGCGGTCGGCCCGAGGGCCAGATCGTGGAGGTGCTCGAGCGCGGCCACCAGCGGCTGGTCGGGCGGCTGCGGAGCGAGCACGGGATACTTTTCGTTACGGCCGAGGACAAGCGCATCAGCCACGAATTCCTGGTGCCGCCGGACGCGGCGGGCGGCGCCAAGCCGGGCCAGGTGGTGACGGTCGAGATCGTCGCTCAGCCTTCCAAGCACGCCCAGCCGGTTGCGCGCGTCGTGGAGGTGCTCGGCAACTACGCCGATCCCGGCATGGAAATCGAGATCGCGCTGAGGAAGCACGTGCTGCCTCATGTTTTTTCGCCCGCGGTGGAGCAGCAGTGCGCAAGGATCCCCGACGAAGTGACCTCGGAAGACCAGGACGGCAGGACAGACCTCACCCGCCTGCCGCTGGTGACCATCGACGGCGAGACAGCGAAGGATTTCGATGATGCCGTCTATTGCGAGCCGGACGGCCGCGGGCACCGGCTGATCGTCGCCATCGCCGACGTCAGCCACTACGTGAAGCACGGTGACGAGCTCGACCGCGAGGCCGCGGGACGCGGCAACTCGGTGTATTTCCCGCGCCGCGTGATCCCGATGCTGCCGGAGAAGCTCTCCAACGGCCTGTGCTCGCTCAATCCGAAAGTGCCGCGCCTCGCGGTGGTCTGCGACATGCGGGTCGGCGCGGACGGCGATATCGGGTCCTACCAGTTCTACCCGGCCGTGTTCCGCTCGCACGCGCGGCTCACCTACACCGAAGTCGCCGGGATGCTCGAGGACCCGGGCGGCGAGCCGGCGCGGCAGCATCGCGCGCTCCTGCCGCATATCCAGAATCTCCATCGTCTCTACAAGGTGCTGGTGAAGGCGCGCGAGCGCCGCGGCGCGATCGACTTCGAGACGATCGAGACCGAGATCATCTTCGACGGGCACGGCAAGATCGAGCGCATCGTTCAGGTGAAGCGCAACGACGCGCACCGCGTGATCGAGGAATGCATGCTGGCCGCCAATGTCTGCGCTTCGGACTTCCTGCGCGGCCACGACCACCCGATGCTCTACCGCATCCACGAGGGCCCGACACCCGAGAAGCTCGCCGCGCTGCGCGAGTTCCTGAAGGGTTTCGGGTTGCAGTTGAGCGGAGGGGACGATCCCCATGCCCGCGAATACGCGAAGCTGCTCGCGCGCGTGAAGGACCGCCCGGATGCGCAGTTGCTGCAGACGGTGATGCTGCGTTCGCTGAAGCAGGCGGTTTACAGTCCCGACAACGTCGGCCACTTTGGCCTGGCCTACGAGTCCTACACCCATTTCACCTCGCCGATCCGCCGCTACCCGGACCTGCTGGTGCACCGCGCGATCAAGGCGGTGTTGAGCGGCAAGCACTATGATCCGGGCAACTGGCACGAGCTCGGGGCTCACTGCTCGATGACCGAGCGGCGGGCGGACGAGGCCACCCGTGACGTCGTGTCCTGGCTCAAGTGCTACTACATGAAGGACCGGGTGGGCGAAGTCTTCGCGGGCAGCATCAGCGGCGTGACCGCCTTCGGCGCGTTCGTCGCGCTCGACGGCGTCTACGTGGAAGGGCTGGTGCACGTGTCCGACCTCGGCAGCGACTACTTCCACTACGACGCGGGAAAGCACCACTTGATGGGCGAGCGCACCCGCAAGCGCTACCGGCTCGGCGACCGCGTGCGCGTGAAGGTGATGCGCGTGGATCTCGACACCAGCCGGATCGACTTCGTTCTTGCCTGAGGGTGGTTTTGGGTGATGGGTGAGGCGCGCCTCATTTACGGTTTCCACGCGGTGACCAGCCGGCTGCGGCAGAACGCGTCGAGCGTGAAGGAGATCTACCTCGACCAGTCGCGCGGCGATCGGCGCGCGAAGGACATCGCCCAACTGGCGGCAGCCCGCGGGGTGCGCGTGATGCTGGTGGACGGCGCGCGGCTCGACGGCATGACGCAGCACGCCCGGCACCAGGGCGTCGTTGCGCGGGTGGAGGCCACCGCTCTGGCCCGGGACCTGGATGAAGTGCTCGACAGTCTCAAGGGGCCCGCGCTGCTGCTGATACTCGACGGGATCACCGACCCGCACAATCTCGGCGCCTGCCTGAGGGTGGCGGACGCGATGGGCGTGCACGCGGTGGTTGCTCCCAAGGACCGCGCGGCCGGCATCACGCCCACGGTCGAGAAAGTGGCGAGCGGCGCGGCCGAGACCATTCCGTTCATCGCGGTCACCAACCTGGCCCGCACGATGAAGGAGCTCAAGGAGCGCGAGATCTGGCTGATCGGAGCGGACCAGGAGGCGGAGCGGGATCTCTATTCCATCAAGCTCGACGGGCCGCTCGCCTGGGTGCTGGGCGCGGAAGGCGAGGGCATGCGCCGGCTCACGCGCGAGAACTGCGATGAGCGCGCGCGCATCCCCATGCTCGGGACGGTGGAGAGCCTCAACGT
>CAYYZZ010000062.1:10328-12066 GCA_964476235.1 uncultured Streptomycetaceae bacterium
CCGGCGATGATCGAGTTCCTCGACCACACCATCGCAGGCAAGCCGCAGGAGGCGGTCTGGTCCGACCAGTTGTCCGAGGTCCTGGTGCCGATGGAGGCCGAGCGGCGCGTCCAGTACGCGCAGGACGTGGCGGAGAAAGTGCTGCAAAACCCGCTTGGCCAGAAGGCGATCTACCGCGCGTACGACCTGCTCGCTGCGATCAGCATTGGCAACCTGCAGAAACTGAAGGGGTTGCAGGAGCGTCACCGCTTCATCTGCGTAGTCGGCTGCCCGCGCCACGGCGGTTCCTACCTCACCAAGGAGCTGTTCATCGCGCTTGGGCACGACCCGGAGCGCGTGCCGAACGTGATCGCGCACGATGGCTTTCCCAACATCACGCCGTTTGCGCTCGAAGAGCGCTACAACGCCTACACGGCGGCGACGCAGCAGATGGCGGAGTACCTGGCGATGGCGGAAGTGTTTTTTGCGCAGTCGCACCGCGATGCGGATGGCTACACCGTGGTGCCCAAGAAGGCCACCAAGGCGGTCTATCAAGGCGCCTTTTTCAATTCCGTGCTGGGGCCGAAGACCGAATATATTTTCACGCTGCGCCATCCCGTCGCGGCCTGCATTTCCACCTATGAGAAATCAACCGGCCTGACGCTCGACGGGCGGTTCGACGCGCGCGGCAACATCGAGGAATGGGCAAAGCGCGATGCAACCTGGCTTGGCATGGACGAAGGTAGCATCCTGCGCAGCGACTACTTCGATCTCTACCTGCGTTACTGGGAGCACTACCACTACAACCTCGCGCTCACCGGCCTTGCGGCGAACAAGAACCGCACGATCGTCGCGTACGGCCGTGATCGCCTGATGGCGCTGGCGAAAAAACTCCACGAGCGCCTGGGCAGCAGCGCCGCGCCGGGTGACTTCAAGGTCTTCGACAAACGCGCGCGCCACCCGGAGTGGGGCACGAAGGCCACCGCGGCCATCGCGCGCGTGGCACAGGTCTGGAAATCGGCGGGGCTGGCATTCCCGGTGGACGAGGTGATGGAAGGCTGGTGAGCTCGTATACCCGGTGGGCTGCGCCCACCCTACGGGTGTGTGCGGGTAGGGTGGGTGGAGTGCAACGGTAACCCACCGGCGAATCAATCCCGTTCGCCGAAACGCCCTCCCGATCCCGCGCCACTTCCCCAATCGGCCGGGTAAATGCCTTTCCGCACGAAGCCGTGAAAACTCGAATAAGGCCAGGCTGCAACGCGCTCCACATGCCCGTGCTTGACCGGGTTGTAATGGATGTAATGCACGTGCGCTTCGTGATCGGCTTCATCGCGGATCAGGTGCTCCCAGAACCGTCGCTGCCAGATGCCGCGCTCGCCTTTCGCCGCGCGACTTGGGGAAAGGGATTCGCGCCGGACTATGCTGCGCGAGAACCGCGTCTTGATGCGCTGCCAGCGGATCGAGAAATCCGCGTCGCCCGGCGGCAAGGTCCAGATGCAGTGCACATGATCGGGAAGGATGACGATCGCCTCGATCCGGAACGGCAACTCGCTCCTCGTTTCACGAAACGCTGAACGCAGCAGTTCGATGTGTTCGATCAGCAGCCGGCTCGCGCGGTCGGCAAGATTGACGGTGAAGAAGTAGCTGGCGCCCGGAACGCGCGCGCGGCGATAGTTCGGCATATTGATCTATAGCGCGCTGCGCCAGCGCGCGTTGACACGCCGATATGCGGTGGGCTGCGCCCACCCCACGTGTGTGG
>CAYYZZ010000063.1:0-11769 GCA_964476235.1 uncultured Streptomycetaceae bacterium
TCGTGGACCCTCACAATCCGTATCCGAAGGCTTATACCGGCCACGTCCGCATGACTCTCAGGGACGGGCGGGTGGTGGAGGAGCGCCAGCCGCATATCCGCGGCGGGGCGCACGAGCCGCTCACCCGGGACGATATCGAGACGAAGTTCCGCGGCAATTGCGAGCACGGCGGCTGGAAGAAGGAGCAGGCCGACCGATTCCTGGCATCCGTGCCGAAATTCTTCGACGGACCGCTCGACCTGGGGCCGCTGCGAGGTTAGAAAATAGCCGCCAAGACGCCAAGGCCGCCAAGAAAACCAAAATAGAATGAAAGAAAATCCTTAAAGAGCCGGGGTAGGCAAAGTAATTTGTGCTTTACTCCTCATCCCTTGTCCGTCCCGACACGCTGCATCGTGTCGGGCGTTCGCCCTCATCCCTCAAGAAAAGTGCCGATCACCCCCTTCCATCTCGGGCCCGGCGCCGGGGCGTTTATCGGCGCCTACAGCCACGTCGCGATCGACAGCATCATGCACGGGGACATGGAGCCGTTCGCGCCGTTCTCCGCGGCTGCACGTCGTGCAGCTGGAGACCCTGCATTTTGCGTGTGTCGCGGCGGGTATGATTGGCGTTGCCGGGTTGTTTGTCATGGATGGCTTGAACTGAAAAAACAATCATCCGGTGGACGGTAGCGGGTCATCATGAACGGGACGCTCACAATATCTCCCGCCACGCATGCCGAGCTCGCGCCGGCCGGCCGACTGCGCGCGGGAATCAACTACGGAAATGTCATCCTCGCGGCCAGGGACCCGGCCAGCGGGGAGCTCCGCGGCGTGCACGTCGACCTGGCGCGCGAGCTGGGCCGGCGCCTGGGCGTGCCGGTCGAGCTCGTCGGCCATGCCGCCGCCGGGAACCTAGTTGAGGCGCTGAAGGCCGGCGCGCTGGACGTTGCGCTCTTGTCGTCCGAGCCGTCCCGCGCGGGCGAGATCGTGTTCTCTCCCGCTTACCTGGAGGTTGATGCCACGTATCTCGTGCCGCCCGGATCGCTGCTGCGCACTGCCGATGACGTGGACAGGGACGGCATGCGCATCGCCATCACGGCCAAAAGCGTTTACGAGTTTTACCTGATACGAAAACTGAAGCGCGCGAAGCTGGTGAATGCCCCGAGTACCCATGCAGCGTACGAGCTGTTTGCAACGGGCAAGCTGGACGCCCTGGTCGGGCTCAGACCACGGCTCGTGGCGGATTCGGAGATGATGCCCGGATCGCGCATCGTGGACGGCCGCTTCATGGTGGTCGAGCAGGCTATCGCCAGTCCCAGGGGCCGCGACGCCGGCGCGGGGTACATCCGGGAGTTCATCGAAGACGTGATAGCCTCGGGCCTGGTCGCCAGCGTGCTCGAATCAAACGGGGTCCGCGGCGTGTCCGTAGCATCAAAAACAAGCTGAGAACTATGCAATCCACCATGATGGAGTTCCCGCTGACCCTCGCGCACATCTTCGAGCGCGCGGGCAGGCTGTTTCCCGAGTCCGAGATCGTCTCGCGGATGCCGGACAAGTCGCTGCACCGCTACCGCTACGCCGATTTCTACCAGCGCGCGCAGGCGCTCGTCGCGGCGCTGAGGAAGCTCGGCGTCAAGCGCGGCGACCGCGTTGCGACGCTGATGTGGAACCACCATGCGCACCTCGAGGCTTACTTCGCGATTCCCTGCATGGGCGCGGTGCTGCACACCCTCAACCTGCGCCTCAGCCCCGACGATATCGCCTATATCGCGAACCATGCAGGCGACCGCATCCTGATCGTGGATGACGTGCTCCTTCCGCTCTACGACAAATTTCGTGCGGCCACGAAATTTGAAAAAATAATTGTGGTTCCTCTTACAGGATCCTCCGTTCCCAAGGAATATGAAGACTACGAAGCGCTTATCTCGCGGCCGCGGCCGGTCAGGATCCCCAAGCTGAAGGAGGAGGATCCTGCTGGAATGTGCTACACCTCCGGCACGACGGGCCGTCCCAAAGGCGTGGTGTATACCCACCGCGCACTGGTGCTGCATTCGCTTGCATCCGCTTTGCCCGACGTGATGGGCATGAGCAACCACGACACGGTGACGCCCGTGGTGCCCATGTTTCACGTCAACGCGTGGGGCATGCCATTCACCGCGGTCATGGTCGGCGCGAAGCTGGCTTTTCCCGGGCCGCATCTTGATCCCGTCAGCCTGCTCGACCTGTATCAATCCGAGCAGGTGACGCTCACGGCCGGCGTGCCCACGATCTGGGCGGGCATCCTGCAGGCGCTCGACCAGGAGCCGTCGCGCTGGAAGCTGCCTGCCGGCATGCGCATGGTGGTGGGCGGGGCGGCGGCGCCGGAATCCATGATCCGCGCGTTCGACCGCCACAACCTGGAGGTGATCCACGGCTGGGGCATGACCGAAACCACGCCGGCGGCCGCGGTGAATTACCAGAAAAGCGAGGTCAAAGGCCTGGGCGCCGACGAGCAGTACGCGCTGCGGGCGAAGCAGGGCGTGCCGCTGCCCTTCGTCGAGGTGCGCGCGATGACGGGGCAGGGTGAAGCGCCATGGGACGGCCGGACCCTGGGCGAGCTGGAAGTGCGCGGCCCGTGGATCGCGGCGAGCTATCACGATCTCCCGTCGGAATCCGACAAGTGGAGCGAGGACGGGTGGTTCCGCACCGGCGACGTCGTCACGATCGACGCGCATGGCTATATCAAGATCACCGACCGCATCAAGGACCTGGTCAAGTCGGGCGGCGAATGGATCAGCTCGGTGGACCTGGAAAACGCGCTGGTCGGGCACCCCAAGGTGGCGGAGGCCGCCGTGATCGCGGTGCCGGACGCGAAGTGGGGCGAGCGACCGCTGGCGGTGGTGGTGCTGAAGCCGGGGCAGTCGGCCACGCAGGAAGAGCTGTGCGATTATCTCGCGCCCAAGTTCGCGAAATTCTGGCTGCCCGACGGGTTCGAGTTCGTGACCGAGATCCCGCGCTCCTCGACCGGCAAGATGATGAAGGCCAAGTTGCGGGAGCAGTTTGGCGGCCAGGCGCCGGCAAACAAGTGACGACTGACGACTCCTACCCCATCCCTCCCCCTTGCCAAGGGGGGAGGGTGAGGGAGAAGGTTCGGTGACGAGGCGATGGCGGGATGGATCTGGGAATCAAGGGCAGGCTCGCGCTGGTAACGGGTTCGACGCTGGGCATCGGGCGGGCCATTGCGGAGACGCTCGTGTCCGAGGGCGTCCGCGTGATCGTCAACGGGCGCAAGGAAAAGGCGGTCACGGAAACCGTGACGGCGTTGTCGAGGCACGGGGAAGCGCATGGCATCGCGGCGGACCTGATGACGGCGGAGGGCGCGCGCACAGTCGCGGAAGGCGCGGCGAAGATCGGCCCGGTGGACATCCTCGTCAATAACGTCGGCTTTTTCGAGGTCAAGCCGTTCGCCGACATTTCCGACCGGGACTGGCTCGTCATGTTCGAGTTGAACGTAATGAGCGGCGTGCGCCTGACGCGAGCGCTGTTCCCGGGCATGCTTAAGCGGAATTGGGGCCGCGTGGTGTTCATCGCCAGCGAACAGAGCGCCAAGCCCAATCCCGACATGCTTCACTACGCGATGTCCAAGACCGCACAGGTTGCCGTTGCCCGCGGTCTCGCCGAGTTGACGAAAGGCACGAGGGTAACGGTCAACAGCGTGCTGGTCGCGCCGACCTGGTCCGAAGGGGTGGAGGACTTCCTCGAAAAAATGGCGCCCGCGGCCGGCAAGACGGTCGACGAATTGCGAACAACGTATTTCGACGGCCCCGGCGCGTCCTCGCTGCTGCAGCGCTGGGCTGAGCCCGGGGAGATCGCGGCGCAGGTTGCGTTCCTGTGCTCGGAGCGCGCCTCGGCCATCAACGGCGCGGCGCAGCGCGTGGACGGCGGCATTGTGAGATCATTGTTCTGATTCGTTATGAGTGATGAGAAAAGGTGAAGAGATGAATGAGAAAAACCTGCAGATAGACATCGTGTCCGACGTGGTTTGACCCTGGTGCTTCATCGGGAAGCGCAAGCTGGAGAAGGCGATAGGCCTTTACCGCGAGCGGCATCCCGATGGGCCCGAGCCGGCCGTGCGCTGGCTCCCATTCCAGCTCAATCCCGATCTTCCCGAGGACGGCATCCCGCGCGAGGAATACGTTGCGCGCAAGTTCGGCGCGCGCGGCAAGGGCGTCAATGAGCGCGTCACCATGGCGGGCCGCCAGGTAGGCATCCCGTTCGATTACGAGAAAATGAAAGTCCAGCCCAACACGCTCAACACGCACCGGCTGATGCATTTCGCGGAGCGCTCGGGGAAGCAGAACGAGCTGGCCGAGGAGCTGTTCCGCGCTCACTTCACGGAGGGCGCCAATCTCGCTGACAGGGAAACGCTCGCTGATACTGCGGCGCGCGCAGGACTCGACCGCAAGGCAGTGGCGGACTATCTCGCCGGCGATGAGGGGCGGGAGGTGATAGCGCGCGCCGAAGTCGAGGCCCGGAGTGCCGGTATCGGGGGCGTGCCGTTCTTCATTTTCAACCGCAAGATCAGCGTCTCCGGCGCGCAGGACCCCGAAGCCCTGCTCGCAGCGATGGAGCAGGCGTTAGCCGAGGGATGAGGGCGGAGGGCGGAGGGCTGAGGGGAAAACAAAAAAACAAACCTGAGGTTTCAGGTCATCCCTCATCCTTCATCCCTCATCCCTAGTATTTATGGCCGAGACCCCCACCTACCACAACGCGCTGCCGATCGGCTCGATGCTGCTCGAGTACCGGCTGGAGTCCGTGCTCGGCGCAGGCGGCTTCGGCATGACCTACCTCGGCTGGGATATCAATCTCGAGAAGCACGTCGCGATCAAGGAGTACCTGCCGACCGACCTCGCCGTGCGCGCGCTCGACGGCAGCGTGGTGCCGATCACGACCGAGCTCGTGCACGATTACAAGTGGGGGCTGGACCGCTTCATCCTGGAAGCGCGCACGCTCGCGAAGTTCAGCCACCCCCATATCGTGCGCGTCATGCGCTTCTTCGAGGCGAACTCCACCGGCTACATGGTGATGGAATACGAGAATGGCGAGCCGCTCAACCAGTTGCTCAAGCGCGCGCCGCAGCCGGATGAGGCGAAGCTGAAATCGATCCTGATGCCGCTGCTCGACGGACTGGAGGCGGTGCACGCGGCGGGATTCCTCCACCGCGATATCAAGCCGGGCAACATATTCCTGCGCGAGAACGGCAGCCCGGTGCTGATCGATTTCGGCGCCGCCCGCCATGCGATCGGGGGCGCGACCAAGAGCCTGACATCGGTGCTCACCCCGGGCTACGCCCCGCTCGAACAGTACGCCAGCGATGGCAACCAGGGGCCGTGGTCCGATATCTACGCAATGGCCGGCGTGCTCTACCGCGCACTGGCGAACGACAATCCGCCCGACGCGGTCAGCCGGCTGAAGAGTGATGTCGTTTCCGTGAACCTCGCCCCGTTGCGGGGCAGGGTGAGCCAGCCGTTCCTGCGGGCCGTGGAATGGGCACTGTTACTCGATGAAAAGCAGCGGCCCCAAAGCGTCGCCGAGTGGCGGCGTGCATTGATGGGGGGTGCTGCACCGGCGGCGCTGGCGCGTCCTGTACCGCCGGCCGCCCCGACGGTGCGGTCCGATGCCTCCTCAGTGCCGACTGTGATCAGCCAGCCAACGTCCAGGCCTGAGCCGCGCCGTCCGCTGACGCGCCCGCCCGAGCAGCCGCAATCATCGGGCTGGCGCTGGGTGGGAATCGGGGCCACCGTGCTTGTGGCGGTTCTTGCCGTCGGCATATGGAACAAGCAGCGCGCGGTGAAGGAGCGCGAGCGGCAGGAAACGGCGCGGATTGAAGCCGGGCGCGCCGCGGAAGCCAAGGATGCCCAGCGCGTGGCTGCGGAGCGCGCGGAAATGCGGCGCCGCGCCGAGGAAGAAGCTCGGCGCCTGGCCTCGCCGCCGCTCCCGCCCGAGCCGGTGGTCGAGCAGGCGCCACCCGTTTCCGCCCCTATCCCCCGGGATCGGCCTGGCCGCGACCGGGAGGAGAGACCGGGGCCGCGGGACGAGAACCTGCAGAAACTCGAGCGCATGGCGGAGCAGGAATTCCGCGGTGCCGACGCCAACAACGACGGTTTCCTCTCGCCCGACGAAGTGCGCAGCCGCTTCCCGTTCATCGCCAAGGAATTTCAGCGCGTGGATGGCAACGGAGACGGGCGCATCTCGCCCAATGAGTTCATCCAGCTCCGGCGCATGCAGGCCGCGCAAAAATTCAAGAAGCAGTAACGCGGTGACGCAGTGATGAAGTGATGCAGTGACGCGTCAGGCTTTGCGCCGCGCTTCCAACCGTTGCGCGAGCTGCCCAGGTAAGCTTGCTTGGTGCGAAGGTTCCCATGCCGGCGCCCGGCTGAGTTGCGCGCGAGGAGGAAATTTGGTAATGGACGGACTCCATTCGGCGCGATGCCGCGCCAGGGCCTGGTTCATGCATTCATCACAGCAGGAAATCCCTTACTACCCTGATCTGGTCGTCTGCCATCAGCATCGGCGCGTGCCCGATGCCCTCGAATTCCACCAGTTTGGGCCTGGGGCCGCGCTGGGTCATGGCCATCGCGGTTTCCTTCAGCAGCAGGTCGGACTGCGCGCCGCGCAGCAGCAGCGTCGGGCAGGCGATGGTGTCCCAGAACTGCCACAGGTCCACGTCGGCGAGCGGTCCCTTCTGGAACGGGATGGCGATGCCCGGGTCGTAGCACAGGCCCCACGATCCATCCTCATGCTGCTTCGCGCCGGTTTCGGTTAGATGCCGCCACTGGGCGTCGGTGAGCGGTCCGAATGGCGCACAGACGATACGCAGCATGGCTTCCAGCTCGTCGAGCGTCTTGAAACGCGGGTCCCGGCCGACGTAGGCGCCGATGCGCTCGAGCGCTGCCTTGGGTATGACCGTGCCGACATCATTCAAGACCAGCTTCTCGATCGGTGATTTGGGGCGGGAGGCGAGCAGCATGCCGATGACGCCGCCCATGGAGGTGCCGACCCAGTAGACGCGGCGGGGCTTGCCGCCGGAGGTCACGCGCGCGACCAGGGCCGCCATGTCGGCGCAATACTGGGGATAGGCGTAGTCCTCCTTCGCGTAGAGCCAGTCGCTTTTGCCGCGCCCGGCGATATCGGGGCAGACCACGCGGAAGTCGGGTGCAAGCGCCTGCGCCAGGAAGTCGAAGTCACGGCCATTGCGGGTGAGCCCGTGCACGCAGATGACGATCCGCTCCGCGCCGGGATCGCCCCAGTCCGTGTAATGGATGCGGTGAAAGCCCTTGCTGCTCAGTCCCTGGAAGTAGTCGCTGTTCATGTCGTGCGTAGTTTAAAGCATGAACAGTCCGATACTGCCCGCCCCTATGAAGATGATAAGGTGTACCCAGCTCCAGAAGCGGTAGCGCGATCCCAGCGCGTCCGGCATTTCGTTGGCGAGGAGGAAAAGGCGTCCGTCTTTCGGCTTGCGCAGCATGTGCGTGCCTTCGATCGGGCGTGGCATCGTTTCAGCCTGTTTCTTCCGGATTTCGCGCCGCGCCTGCAGCCGTGCCAATTCCCATTCCTTGAGGTCTATCTTGCTGTCGCGATCGAGATCGAAGCGCTCCAGCAATTGCTTCTGGTCCTGCTTCCATTCCGCGAGCAGGGCGCCCGTATCGGCGCGCTCGTCCCCGGTCGAGACGGCCGCGGCCGTGGAGGTGGCGAACTCGCCGATGGCGTAGAGCACGCCCTTGGGCAGCAGCAGCCATTCGCTGTAGCGCCGGTCGCCTTCCTGCCATGACTTGTGATCGCGGGTCAGGACTTCCGCCCCGTCCGGGGAGATGACGCAATGACCGGTGTCGTCCACGAGGAAAAAATGCCTCACGCTCTTGCCGCTGTCCACGGTCTGCCACTTGTCGTTCGACGTTTTTTCCTCGATCTCGTAGGAATACCAGCAGCAGGGCGTACCGCTCAACTGGCTCGAAATCGGCTCGCCCTCCACCATGTCCGCGTGGCCGGCCAGTTCGACGTAGCCCTGGGCGGCGGAGGCGACCCTGGAGGTGGGAAAATCGTGGATCTGGCGATAGCGGCGGTAATTGGCTACCCAGGCGAAGAAACTCACCACCGCCATGGCGAGCAGGGCGTAGGGCCAGGCCTCCGCGCTCTCCGTCTGGAATGCGAGAGCGATGATGACGAAATGGAAGGCGCCCGAGAGCCACCCGGGCTGATGCAGCTTCGACGACTTGAACATCCCGCGCGCCGGCCGCGGTCAACGACGATCAGGACTTGAACAGCTTGGCCACGTCCACGTCGACCTTTTCCTCGGCCGAGAACTCAAGCAGCGGCGCCGCCTTGAAATTGAGCATGCCGGCGACGATGGAGTCCGGGAATTGCTCGATGCGGACGTTGTTGATGTTGACCGACTCGTTGTAGAACTCGCGCCGGTCGGCGATGGCATTCTCCAGGCTCGAGATGCGGGTCTGGAGCTGCTGGAAAGTCTGGTTGGTCTTGAGGTCGGGGTAGGCTTCGGCCAGCGCGAACAGGCTGCCGAGCGTCGCGCGCAGCGCGCCTTCGGCCTGGCCCAGCTGGGGTATGTTCTGGGCCTCGCGCGCCGCGAATACCTTGGAGCGTGCTTCCATCACCTTGGTCAGGGTGTCCTGCTCGAACTTCATGTACTGCTTGCAGGTCTCGACCAGCTTGGGCAGCTCGTCATGGCGCTGCTTGAGCAGCACGTCGATGTTGGCCCAAGCCTTGGAAATGTTGTGCTTAACCTGGACCAGGTTGTTGTAGATCATGACCGCGTAGACCACGGCCACCAGCAGCACGCCCAGCACGATGATGGTTGCTATCCCCATGACGTCCCCCCTCATTTTCCAGTCGGTGCGACCGACGCCGGGAATTCTATACCACCGGCTGGCTTCGATCCGATTGCCGGAAGTGAGCAAGTGGATGGACCGTAAACCTGTTTAATCCGTCGTTGCCGCCGGGTGACGTCAACGCACGCTTGTGGTGCCTCGGGCGCGCTTGAGACAGTTGAGTTTATGGGGGAAAATCGGTAGTCTTAGCGACTCTGATTCGCTCCCGTATCCACCCCCTGTCAAGAGGACACCATGACGACCCCCGATACCGCTGTCACCAAGGACAAGCTCGCCCAGGACCTGAAGATCGTGATCTCCGACGCCGAGGAATTGCTGCGCGCCACCGCCAGCCAGGCGGGCGAAAAAGTTTCCGCTGCACGCGAGAAGATCCAGGACAGCCTGCGCCACGCCAAGGTCATGCTCGCCGAAGTCGAGGATATCCTGATCGACCAGGGCATGCTGGCCGCGCGCGCCACCGATGAGTACGTTCACGATCATCCGTGGCGGGCAGTAGGGATCGCCGCCGGCATCGGCCTCATCATCGGCATGCTGTTCAGCCGGCGCTGATTAAGAACCGGATTTCAGACGTGGCAGAGTCAGGGGCCGGAGAGACCGGCACCGGAATCGTCCAGTCGTTGCGCAATCTGACGGCAACGCTGGTTGCGCTCCTGCGGACCCGCATCGAGCTGCTCGTCACGGAGCTCGAGGAGGAGCGCATACGGCTCCTGCAGCTGCTTTTCTGGGCGGCCGGGGCGCTGTTCTTCTTCGGCGTCGGTATCCTGCTGCTGACCATACTGCTCGTAGCCGTGTTTTGGGACAGCAGCCACCGCATCACCGCTATCGTGGTGCTCGCGGGCATCTTCCTGGCGGCTGGAATCGGCATGGCGATCGGCGTGCGTAACCGCATGCACGCGCGGCCGAGGCTGTTTTCCGCCAGCCTGGACGAACTGGCCAGGGACAAGGACCAGCTGACGCCCCGATGAACCATATCCAGGACCGACTGATCGAGATCGCGCGCCGCAAGGAGCGGCTGATCGCTCGGGCAGAGGCGCAGCGCGCGGCCATCGGGGCGAGCTTCCGGCAGCTGGAGCGCCCGATCAGCGTCATCGACCGCGGGCTGGAGATCGCGCGTTTCTTTCGCGGGCGCCCTTTGCTTGTCGCGGCTGTCGTCACCGCTGTGGTGGTATTCCGCCGCCGCGGCCTGCTTTCCCTGGTTGGCCGTGCCCTGACCGTATGGCGCCTGTGGCGGTCGGTGTCCGCATGGACGGCCAGATGGTCTCCACGGCTTCCATCCATCCCTGGTGGTGCTGGCGATGCCGGGCGGGATACTGATGCTGCCGGCTCTCGCCTGCTGGCTTGACCGGCGCCGCAACCGGCGGCCGTCGGATCCAGCCATACAGGGCTGAGCGTTCCGCGTTATCGGGCTGCGGCGGAGTAACAGTCCTTGGCGTGGTACCTGTTTCTGCTGGTGGTGGCTTGCGTTGCCGCCGTTTTCGTCTGGGATTTCCGCAGAAAAGCCGCCAGGAGGGAAACCGCCAGCAAGGAGCGTTTCGAGCAGATCTTCAAGGAGAACGCAGCTGCAGCCACGACGACGGAAACTACTTCCGCGGCCGGCCCATCCACCGGAGCTGCCGCCGCACCCAAACCGTCCACCGGCGTCTCCGCGCTTCCTGCCGGGGAACGGTTTCTCGGCCAGCCGCAAACGCTGGTTTACTTGCTGCTCAAGACCGGGATGCCCGATCACCATGTATTTGCGAACGTGACGCTGGCATCGGTGGTCAGCGTTACTGGAGAAGGGCCCGATCGCGAGCAGAAACTGCGGCGCCTGTTCCAATGTCAGCTCGATTTCGTGGTTTGCGACAGAGACATGCGCCTCGTCGCGGTCGTCGATATGGATGCGCCGGAAAGCAGGGATACGGCCGGGATGCAGCGCTTCAAGTCGGATTGCCTGATGGCGGCCGGGGTGCGCCTCATCCGCATCAACCCGATGTCGTTGCCGTCGCGCGGGGAGATGCGCGGCCTGGTTTGCGGCGGACCGGATGCGGCCAGGAAATAGACGGCCGCCGGGACCGGGCAGGGCGGCGCTGGCACAGGTTTTTTTCCGGGAAATGCGTGATGAATGACCAACTTGCGCTATGGACGGAATGCGGGTATCGTTCGGCCCGCAGTCGTTTCAAGCGGAGTATTGCTGATCCGTAGTCCTTCTCCCGTCCGGGCGGAGTGTCTCGTTCTCAAAACCACTTCTTGATTCGTATGCGCAGTGCGGGCATTGGCCCGCGTTCATTCATTTTCGTATAGGAGAGTTGTATGGCAACAGGTACCGTGAAGTGGTTCAACGATGCGAAGGGCTTCGGATTCATTACCCCCGATGACGGCGGCGAGGAAGTATTCGCGCATTTTTCCGAGATTCAGGGCAGCGGCCACAAGTCGCTGAAAGAGAAGCAGCGCGTCAGCTACGAAGTCACGCGCGGACAGAAGGGCCTGAAGGCAGCCGCGATCAAGCCGCTGTAAGCAAGAAATGCGCAGCAAGCCGCGCATTTCTTAACATGGAGAAAAAGCCCATCGAACCCCACTTTTTCGGGCATTCCCGGGATGACAAGATTGCGGGGAATTGATGATCTTTTAGGCATTCATTAAAAAAACGGCCACCCTGGGGTGGCCGTTTTTTTTATTGGTGGAGGCGGCGGGAATTGGCCTTGCAGGCCGCGCTCGCGCCTGCAGGCGCGAGCCGGCTCGTAGGCACGCAACAGTGCGCAGGCACTGTTCCGTGTCCGACTCGCCCCCGCGTCCGTGCCGGACACGGCTTCAATCCCCGCTGCCTCGTCAAACAAAAAGGGCCACCCTTGGCGGGGCAGCCCTTTTCGTTTGATGGTGGAGGCGGCGGGAATTGAACCCGCGTCCGCAAGCCCTACACAGCCAGGACT
>CAYYZZ010000064.1:0-11453 GCA_964476235.1 uncultured Streptomycetaceae bacterium
ACGACGCGATCAGCGACGAGCGCGATACCGACCTCGCCATCCGGCTCACGAAGGAGCGCGGCATCGCCTCGATCCCGGTGTCCGTGTTCTACCGCCAGCCGCCGCCGCACAAGGTGCTGCGGTTCTGCTTCGCCAAGTCCGAAGAGACGCTCGCCCGCGGCGCGGAGATACTTTGCAAAATCTAATCAGCCACGGAAACACACGGAAACACACGGAAAAGATCAAAAGCTGAACCACAAAGGACACGAAGGACACAAAGGCAAATCACATTTGAACCGCCGAGTACGCCGAGAGAAACAAGGCCGGAATAAGATCAAGAACTGAACCGCCAAGCACGCCAAGGCCGCCAAGAAAACCAAGAACGAATAAGCCGGAGATAGACGAAGATAAGCTTGAAGGTGTGCATCCTGCGGCGCAGAATGCCGACTTATCGGGCGACCTTTCAGCCGTCCACTTGGAAGTTGGGCCTACAACAGGGAGAACACGTGATGACTTCTGATAAGAAGACCTTGGGTCAGGCAATAGACGAAATAGTTGCTGCCCTTTCCGCGCTAGATGACAAGGCCAGACCAACCGCGGTAGCCGCTGCGTGTGCCCACCTTGGAATAGATGCGAGCCTGGTATCTCCATCTGAATCAGCCGGCGTCCAACCGCCAATCACGCCTCCTCCCGCCGCAACAACACATCATCAACGCGATATCCGCTCGCTGAAGGATGAGATACAGCCTGAGAATGCCAAAGAAATGGCATGTGTAGTTGCTTATTACATGCAGCAACATGCTCCCACGGCGGATCGCAAGGACGTTGTCACCGCAGACGACATGGTCAAGTACTTTAAACAAGCGCATTTCCCCTTGCCCAAACGAGTTGCGCAGCTCCTCGTGGACGCGCGTCATTCCGGGTACTTCGATCTGGCCGAAAGGGGCGCGTACCGCTTGAATGCGGTCGGCTATAACCTCGTCGCACACACACTTCCAAGGCAAGGTAAAGCTGGTCGATAGGCATGAGCCAGCTCCTGCGAGACGCGATCGGTCGTGTCGATGCGGTGCGGCGCGATCTCGCGCGCGTAAAGGCGGAGCACATCAACTCCGAGAAAGACAAACAGTTGGTAAGATCATTCGTAGACGAATACTTTCGAATTGTCCGGCCGTCACTTGCCATATTTCCTGCTCTGAGCGCCGAACTTGAGCGTGTCGACGCGACGCTCCAAGAGTTACTCTTGCTATCGCATCGTCGATCAACCGTTGCCTTATACCGCAAGCTTTTGGCACATTGCAAGAAGTCCTTTGTGGCGCTTGATACGCAGTCTCTTACTCAGGCGCAGTCCATTTCTTCCTCGTCAGAGCGGAATGGCGTAGACAAACGCATTCTTGAGACGCTCCAAAAGCTTTTGCCGTCCGCAGCCGCTGCCTACGAACAAGCGCTATTGGATCTCGAGGGTACAGCGAGAAAGTCTTACAGGGGGCCAGCGACAGACCTACGTGAAGCGCTAAGAGAAACACTGGACCACCTAGCTCCGGATGCTGCGGTAACGAAGCAACCAGGATTCAAAGCTGAGCCTAATACTCATGGTCCGACAATGAAACAAAAAATCCGCTACGTCCTGAGCATGCGAGGCGTTTCGCGCACCCTGAGCGAGACGTCCGAGCGTGCGGCGGACGCTGTCGATGAGGCTGTCGGTGCGTTCGTCCGCTCCGTTTACTCGCGAACAAGTCTTTCGACCCATACTCCCACAGACCGGGATGAGGTGTTGCGCATTAGGGATTGGGTCCGAGTTGTTATGTGCGAACTGCTTGAGGTTCGGGCGGCATGATGCCCAACAAGGCGCTCCAGCCGACGTACCCGCTTCTCGGGCACATCGGTTGAGCTTGGGCGTTGGGCCACTTCAGGAGAGAAGCGATGCAAGTAACTCGTGCGCTCAGCATTCAGCAGCCATTTGCTGAGCTGATTATGGTCGGAAAGAAGAAGTTCGAATATCGAAGCATTCCAACCAACATCCGAGAACGCATATATGTGTACGCTTCAAAGAAGTCCGGACCCGAGAAACGCTGGAAAGAAAGCGGTTATGAGCGTGGTAGCCTACCAACTGGCGTATTAGTCGGAACTGTCGAGGTTGTTGGCTGCGAAGGCAACTCTGGAGAGTATGAATGGAAGTTGGCACGTCCGAAGCGCGCCAAACGTATGGTCAAACCAAAAAACCAACCGCAACCAGTATGGTTCCGCCCGTTCTAAATCTGTCGAGGCCCAACAATGTGTTCGAGGCGGACGCGGTGAGACGGCACACTGTTCACGCCCATCGGTAAATGGGAATAGATGCGGCGCGACCACGAAAACAGGGGAGAACATCACCATGGGTAAAAGGAGGTTCGGAAAAAAGTTTCCAGCTAAGCGCAAGTTCGTTCTGCGCCGCGATGCCTCGGTCGGTAACGGGCAACGAGAGATTGAGCGCGTTTTCGGTCTGCCCGAGGGAAGCGTCCGGTTTTTTTGCCAACCGGTCGTCGAGCTCGGTCTGACAAATCAGTCGATGCGCTGCTCGCCGATTGGGGTTGGTAGCTCCCTTTTTCGTCTCCACAAGTGCCGAAATTGTGGTTGTAATCGACGCGCGCAAGCGTGCGCGGTTGAACAACACGTTTGGTGACTAACGCGTACAGCTAAAAATGGCACGCCCCGATATCACCAAGCTATACAAAAGGCTTATCACCACGCAATTCGACTTTGTCCCGCGCGGAGAGCACACCCTGGACAACGTATATCGCCTAGTCACATCCAAGTACCCACGTTTCTGTGATGACGACTATTTGTGCTCTGAAAACTGCTCGAGCATCCATCAACAACCGGAATGGAAGCATACAGTCCGTAATGCACTGAACAACTTGAAAGTTGCGTTTGGAGTTGTTTTTAGAGGTAGCCATCGCGGGCACTGGAAGTTTCTGCGGCCGACGAAGCTGCGTGCAATTCGTGAGCGTAGACGCAAACCCCAAACAATCACAAGGCGTCCTAAGCCATGCACGAAATGCGGCGAGAGTAATTCTGGTCGGTGGACGTCATCCTCCACCGGGCAAGTTAAGTTCTATTGCAGGACCTGCCGCGATGAACGCCGCGTGAACTATATAAAGAGAAAACTCGCAAACGGCGGCACTCACACTCAAGCTGAGTGGCTGAAGAAGCTACAACGATATTCCAAGTGTCCTAGATGTAGGCGCTATTGGGAAGACATCCTGCCACGACCGAACAAGCGCTACAAAAACGTTTGGACAAAGGACCACAGAATTCCATTATTGCACGGGGGCTCTGATGACATTTCAAATATCCAACCGCTTTGTTACGGGTGTCAATTTCGTAAAAACGCAGGCAGTTAGAGATGGAAATTCTCAGTATTTGAATTTATTATATTTCTTGGCGTCTTGGCGGTTCAATTATTGTCCGTGTGTTTCCGTGTGGTTCCGTGGCTGCGTGGGTTTTGAGGAGATTCGCTTGAAACTCTGGTACCAGAGCATGTCCCGCCAGAAGGCGTGGGGCGATTACAACAAGGCGCTGCGCCGCATCCTCGACTGAGCGCGGGCATGTTCGGGTCATCATTCATCATTCATCGTTCATCATTTGGCGGGGCGCTTGCCGGGGCGCTGTGCCTGGTCGCAGCACTGGTATTTCCGGGAGCGACTGCGGCTCAGGTCTACCCCGCCAAGCCGATTCGATTCATTGTTCCATTTGCGCCGGGCGGCGGGACGGATGTCCTGGCCCGCCTGCTTTCGCAACGCCTGTTCGACCCGCTCGGCCAGCCGGTGGTCGTGGATAACCGTCCAGGCGCAGGCGGGGTCATCGGCGCGGAAATCGCCGCCCGGGCGCCCGCCGACGGCTACACGATAGTGCTGGGCAGCCCGGGGCCGTTGACGATCAATCCCAACCTGCAGCGCGTGCCCTACGACACGCTGCGCGATTTTGCCCCGATCACGCTCGCGACGATCAGCCCCTTCGTGCTCGTGCTGCATCCCTCGGTGGCGGCCGGTTCCGTGAAGGATTTGATTGCACTCGCCAAAGCGAAACCGGGGCAGCTTAACTACGGCTCCGCCGGCAACGGCTCGGTGAGCCATTTCTCGTCAGAGCAGTTCAAGGCTCTGGCCGGCGTCGATATCGTTCAAGTGCCCTACAAGGGCGCCAGCCCGGCACTAACCGACCTGATCGCGGGCCGGCTGCAAATGATGTTTGAGAACCTGCCCACAGTCGTGGTGCATGTTCGCGCTGGAAAGCTCAAGATGCTCGCGGTCGGCACCCGGTCGCGCTCGGCGCTGGTGCCCGAGACCCCGACGGTCGCCGAGGCTGGCGTCCCGGGCTACGAATCGAGCACCGCGTTCGGAGTGCTCGCGCCGGCGAAGACGCCGGCTGCCGTCATCGCCCAGCTCAACCGGGAACTCGTCAAGATCATGCATAGCCCCGACTTCAAGGAAAGAATGACCGCGCAGGGCGTGGAAGCGGTGGGCAGCGCACCCCAGCAGTACGCCGCGCATCTCAAGGAGGAACTGGCGAAGTATGGCCGCATCGTGAAGACGGCAGGCATCAAAGCCGACTGACCCATCGGTTTTTTTCTAGCGTTGCTTTGGTTTGGCTATACGTCGTAGCGCGGCCAGATTCGTTTCTGCAGGAGGGTAGTGTCGCTCCCATTCAAGCGCCCGTTCGAGCGCCCGTTCGAGCGACTGGACCATCCCCGGTATATGCAACCATCTTTCATTTTCAGGAATCATGATCGAATTCACCGTAGATCGCATGGAAATGCGGGGGGAGGATAGCTTCCCAGGCTTGTTAAGCCGCCGCGACCGGCTCAATATGCCGGTAACGCTTGGAGTCACGCTCTAGTTCCCACAGGTCGAGCGCTTCCTGCATCCTCAACCAGCTCTCGGGCGTTGTCTTCGTCAGCTTGGCGATGCGGATCGCCATGTCTGCCGTCAAAGCCCGCTTCTCGAGCAGTAATTCAGATACAGACAGCCGGCTGACGCCCAGGCGCTTTGCGAATTCTGCCTGAGTCATCTCCAGCGCAGGCAAGACATCCTCCCGCAATACCTCTCCAGGGTGCGTAGGCTTGCGTCTTGGGTCGCGAAGGCTTCTCATCAGTGGTAGTCCTCCAGGTTCACGTCCATCGCATCGGTTTCCTCGAACCGAAATGTGATCCGCCAATTCCCCGATACCGACACTGCATAGGTACCCTTACGGTCGCCCTTGAGTCCATGAAAGCGAAGGCCGGGAAGATTCATGTCCTCGGGCCTCACCGCGACATCGAGACGATCCAGGATCCGTCGAATCCGGTCCGCCTGCCGGGCGTCGATGCCGCGCCGGTTGCTCTTGGTGAAAAACCGCTCCAAGCCCTTGTGGCGGAAGCCGAGAATCACGTTCCGGTGTAATACATTGGATTACATTGATATTGTAATGTAATACATTACAAAGTCAATCGACCGGCCGGACGAGATCAAACGAGACGTGGAGGGCCAGCGGATTCAACAACGGATCAGCCCATTGGAGACAGCGGGTGTTTTATCTGATGGAAATGGTACTCCGACCCCTCGGGTTCCGCTAAACTGTCACTCCAGCCCGAAGCCGCCGGGCATGGGATACAACAACAAGAGGAAAGCGCGGCCGGTTCATCACCAGGAGGAGCCATGGCCCAAAACTACGCCCTGCGCGTGAACGGCGCTGCGCGCAATGTCAGTGTCGAGCCCGACACCCCGCTGCTGTACATCCTGCGCAACGACCTCGAGCTGAACGGCCCGCGCTTCGGCTGCGGCCTCGCCCAGTGCGGCGCCTGCATGGTGCTGGTGGACGGAAAAGCGACGCGCTCGTGCGTGACGCCGGTCTCCGCCATCGGCGACAAGGCGGTGACGACGCTCGAGGGGCTCGGCACGCCGCAGAAGCCGCACCCGCTTCAGAAGGCCTTCATCGAGGAACAGGCGGCGCAGTGCGGCTACTGCACCAACGGCATGATCCTGGCCGCCAAGGCGCTGCTCGACCGGAACCCGAAACCGACCGAAGCGCAGATCAAGAAGGCCCTGGCGGCGAATCTCTGCCGCTGCGGCACCCACAATCGCGTCGTCCGCGCCGTGTTGCGCGCCGCTCAAGACCTGGGGAGAACCGCATGAACGCTCCTTTCGAACCCTCGCGTCGCCGCTTTCTCAAGACCGCCGGCGCCATCGTCGTCGGCTTCAGCTGGAGCGCCCCCGGCGTGCTCGCGCAGCAGGCCGAGCTGCCCCGGCTCCCGGGCGGCCTCAACAACAACCGCATGCTCGACGGCTGGGTGCGCATCAACGCCGACGGCACCGTCACCATCTTCACCGGCAAGTGCGAGCTGGGCCAGGGCATCCTGACCGCGCTCGCGCAGATCGCCTCCGACGAGCTCGACGTCGGCTACGAGCGCATCGAGATGGTGTCGGCCGATACCGCGCGCACGCCGAACGAGGGCGTGACCGCCGGCAGCCTGTCGGTGGAGAACAGCGGCACGGCGCTGCGCTACGCTTGCGCCGAGGCGCGCCAGATCCTGCTCGAGCGCGCCGCCGCGCGTCTCGGCGCGAGCGCCGACCGACTCACCGTGTCCGACGGCACGATTTCCAGCGGCAGCGGAAAAGCAACCTACGCCGAGCTCGCGAAAGAAGCGAGCTTCAAGCGCGAGGCCACGGCGAAGGTGAAGCCCAAGCCCGCTTCCCAGCACAAGATCATCGGCAAGAGCGTCCCGCGCCGCGACATCCCGTCCAAGGTTTTCGGCGGCCGCAGCTACGTCCAGGACGTGCGCCTGCCCGGCATGGTGTTCGGGCGCGTGGTGCGCCCGCCTTCGTACCGCGCCGAGCTCGTGTCGTTCAACGAGGCCGCGATCAAGGCCATGCCCGGCGTCGTGGCGGTCATGCGCGACGGCAGCTTCCTCGCGGTCGCCGCAGCGCGCGAGGAACAGGCAATCAAGGCCGCGCAGGCGCTGCGCGCCTCCGCCAAGTGGAGCGAGATGCCGGACCTGCCGCCGCAGGCGCCCGCGCTCTACGAGCATCTCCAGACGATGCGCACGATCGACAAGGTGGTCAGCGAAAAGATTCCGGCGGCTCCCGCCGGCGGCAAGGTGACGACGCTCGAGGCGACCTATACCCGGCCGTACCAGTCGCACGGCTCGATCGGGCCCTCCTGCGCGGTGGCGCAGATGAAGGACGGCAAGTACACCGTCTGGACGCATAGCCAGGGCGTGTTCCCGCTGCGGACCGATCTCGCCAAGGTGCTGGGCGTGCCGCTCGCCAGCATCACCTGCACCCACGTCGAGGGTTCGGGCTGCTATGGCCACAACGGGGCCGACGACGTCGCTTGCGACGCAGCCCTGCTCGCGCGCGCCACAAGCGGCCGCCCGGTGAAGCTGCAGTGGATGCGCGACGACGAGTTTTCCTGGGAGCCCTACGGCTCGGCGATGGTGATGAAGCTGCGCGGCCGGCTCGATGAATCGAACAACGTCGTGGACTGGCGGCACGACGTCTGGACCCACCCCCACTCCACCCGGCCGACCGCCGGCGGCGGCGGCAACCTGCTCGCCGGCTGGCATATCGCCAACCCGGTCCGGCAAGCCATGCTCGAAAACCCGCCCCCGCCGCCTCCGCCGAACCAGGCCGAGCGCAACGCGACACCGATCTATGATTTCCCGGGCCAGAGGATCGTGCTGCACTACATCACCGACATGCCGATCCGCACCTCCGCGCTGCGCACGCTGGGCGCGTACGCCAACGTGTTCGCGCTCGAGTCCTTCATGGACGAGATGGCGGCCGCGGCCGGCGCCGACCCGGTCGAATTCCGGCTGCGCCACATGAAGAACCCGCGGGCGCGCGCGGTGATCGAAGCCTGCGCGCAAAAAGCCGGCTGGAAGCCCAATGCGAAGGGCGACGGCACCCGCGGGCGCGGTTTCGCCTTCGCCCAGTACAAGAACGGGGCGTGCTATGTGGCAGTCGCCGCCGACGTCGAGGTAGACCGCCGCACCGGGAAGGCACGCGTGACGCGCGCCGTGGCGGCAGTGGATGCCGGGCTGATCGTGAACCCGGACGGGATCGTGAACCAGATCGAGGGCGGGATCATCCAGTCGACGAGCTGGACGCTGAAGGAACATATCGCGTACGACCGGCAGCGCATCACCACGCGCTCGTGGGCCGACTATCCCATCCTCACTTTCCCCGAGGTGCCCGCGGTCGAAGTGCACCTCATCAACCGCCCGGAACTGCCGTCACTCGGCACCGGGGAAGGCTCGCAGGGCCCGACCGTCGCCGCGATCGCGAACGCGCTGTTCAATGCCACGGGCGCGCGCATCCGCGACCTGCCGTTCTCGCAGCAGCGGGTGAAGGCCGCGCTGGCACAAGTGCCATCCCGCGCTGCCTGATCCGACGGGGTGGCCGCGGCCGGCGGCACCCCCGAGCCGTTCGGCGCGATCATCAAGCGCGATATCGAGAACTGGCGCAAGGTCGTGCAAATGGCAGGCGTGAAGGCCGAGTGACGAGTGACAGATGAGTTGGCAGTTGGCAGCCGTCAGTTGGCAGTCACTGCAAACTGTCCACTGCAAACTGCAAACTTTTCACCCCGCATCCCTCATCCCTATAAGGAGGCCCCATGCCAGTACGCTGGGATACCGTAACCGTCGCCGGGAAGCCAATGCGAGTCTACATCGGCGTGCCCGACAGCGCGCCGCGCCGCGTGGGAATACTGGTGGCGCAGCATGGCCCGGGAGTGGATGGATTCATTCAGGACGCGGTGAATCGGCTGTTCCGCCAGGGTTACGTCGCGGCCGCGCCGGAGCTCTTCCACCGGCAGCCAGCCGAAATAAAGGAGGGCACCACGCGCGTCGGCATGCTGAAGGACGACGAGATCATCGCCGACATGAACGCGACGCTGGCGCACCTGAAGGGCCTGAAGGAGGTCGCGGTGGGGCCCATCGGCATCGTCGGCTTCTGCATGGGCGGGCGCGTCTCCTACCTGATGGCCGCGGCTAACGCCGAGATCAAGGCGTGCACGGTGTTCTACGGCGGCAACATCCTCAAGCAGTGGGGAAGCCTGCCCTCACCGTTCGACCGCGCGAAGGACATCAACTGCCCGGTGATCGGCTTCTTCGGCAACGAGGACACCAACCCCAGCCCGGACGACGTCAACAGGATCGACGCCGAGCTGACCCGCCTCGGCAAGCCGCACGAGTTCCACCGCTATAACGAAGCGGCGCATGCCTTTCAGAACTTCCTCGACCCGGCGCGCTACCGCGCGCGGCCGGCGCGCGGCTCGTGGAGCGAGATGCTGGCGTTCTTCGCCCAATATTTGCGAGCCGAGACGTGATCACTCTTGCATAACATCGCGGTCGGGAAGCTTATTTGATTCGTGCGGTCGCCATCACGGCTCGCAAATATTATTTAAGAAATCCTAATTAAGGATTATCGGGCGTTCAGAGTACGCCCGATAATCCTCCGTTGATATGTCGCTGCGCCGTGTCATCAAGCGCTGGATGTCGGATGCACGGGACTTTCTCCGGCGTCGCCTGCAGTTTCCCCGTCCGCGCCGGGATCAAAGGAACGAGGGCCGATTTCAGGCTCCGCGCCGAAAACTGGTGTCGCGCCTGCTGCTCTCCTTTCGCGCCTATCGGCTGTACGTGCCTGCGGCCGTCGCGAGCCGTGACGGCCTTCCCCTGCTCGTCATGCTCCACGGCTGCGAGCAGGATGCTCTGGTCTTCGCAGAGGGCACGCGGATGAATCAGCTTGCGGATCGACACGGCTTCGTCGTTCTGTATCCCGAACAGAGCCGGAGCGCGAATCCATTCGGCTGCTGGAATTGGTTCGATCCCGCGGTCTTGAGCGGGGCCGGAGAGGCTGCGGCGATTGCCCGGATCGTGCGCAGGGCAATCAAGCGCTACCCGGTCGATCCTACGCGGGTCTATATCGCCGGGATGTCGGCCGGCGGCGCCATGGCCTGCGTGCTCGCCAACTGCTATGGCACCTTGTTCGCGGCCTGCGCCATCCATTCGGGGTTGATGTATCGGGCAGCTGCATCGCCATTGGCGGCGGTGGCCGCCATGCGCAGGGGCTCGTTGAATTCGGCATTGGAGACGGTGCGACAGACCACGCTGACATCGCCGCAGTCCGCTGCTTTCGTTCCCACGCTCGTGATTCATGGCGATCTCGACAAGACAGTCAATCCCGTCAATGCCGAGCAGATCATCGAACAGGCCCGCGCGCTTGCGGGATACGACAGCGTGCCTGCGAAGCCGCTGGTCGAGACTGCCGGGCGCCGTGTCGCAAGTTCCCGTCGTGCGTATCAGCTTCAAGACTATGAGCGGGACGGACGGATCGTGCTGCGCAAGATCATCGTCGAAGGTCTGGACCATGCCTGGAGCGGCGGTGACGAGCGTCACCGGTTCAACGACCCGCAGGGGCCCGACGCCAGCCAGCTCATCTGGGACTTCGTGAGGGAATTCCGGCGCGTACCGGGCGGGAAAAGCACCGGGATGCGTTCGTGGCGTTTTTCCCTGTCAGCGATCTGGGATCGGCTGCGACGGCGGACTTGAGGCAATATTTTCGAACCGCGCGCTGATCACTCCTGTCCAACGCCGTGTCCGGGAAGCTCTCCAGTTCGCGCGGGCGTCAACAAGGTTCGCAAATATTATCTATAAGAATTTATTTAAGGATTATCCGGCGTTCAAAGAACGCCGGATAATCCTCCATCGACGTTGATGCAGCACCCGGTCACGTAGCTCGACGCATCGGAGGCGAGGAAAGCGATGACGTTCGCGACCTCCTCCGACTCGCCCATGCGCCCCATCGGGACGGTCTTGCCGGTCGAGCTGTAGTGCTCCTCGACGCTCATGCCGCGGCGTGCGGCGCCGCGCTCCTGCTGCTTGCTCTTGATCTTGCCCACCGCGACGGCATTCACCAGGATATTGAACGGCGCGAGCTCCTTCGACAGCGCCTTGGTCAGCGCCAGCCCCGCGGCGCGCGAGATCGTGGTCGGGAAGCCACCGGCGAACGGCTGCTTGGCGCCCACCATGTTGAGGTTGATGATGCGCCCGCCGCCCTGCTTCTTCATGTGCGGGATCGCGGCGCGCGAAGTGCGGATCTGGGCGAACACCTTGATGTCGATGTCTTGCTGCCACGCCTTGTCGTCCACCGCGTCGAATGGCGACTGGCCGGTGCCGCCGGCGTTGTTCACCACCGCGTCGATGCGGCCGTAGCGCTTGACCGTCTCCTCGATGAAGCGCGGCATGTCTTCCGGCTTCGCGGCATCCGCCACCATTGTCATCACCTCGGCGCCCGTCGCCTTCCGGATCGCTTCGGCCGTGCCCTCCATCACGTCGGCGCGCCGCGCGCAAATCGCGAGCTTGGCGCCCTCCTGCGCGAAGCGCATCGCAGTTGCACGTCCGATGCCTTCGCTGCCGCCGGTGATCGCGATCACTTTCCCCTTGAGTCCGAGCTCCACTGGCG
>CAYYZZ010000065.1:0-11377 GCA_964476235.1 uncultured Streptomycetaceae bacterium
GGCTCGGACGCACGCAGGTGCGTCCTTCGAATTCCCCACTCACCCCGGCTCACCCCTCAGCCCTCATCCCTCATCCCTCGCCGGTGACCGGCACTACGCTCCGGTCACCGAAGCTAGCCGGCCCAGCATTGCACGGTGAACTGCGCGCCGCGGGCGGTCTCGACGTGGTCGAGCGTGGCGCCGTTCGCCTCGCACACCTCGCGAGCGATGTAGAGGCCGAGACCGGTACCGCCGGCGGCGGTGGTGAAGAACGGCTCGAACAGCTGCGCCCGCGTCTCGGGAGCCACGCCCGGCCCGTCGTCCACCACGTCCAATTTTACAGTACTGCCGGCGCGCTCCATCGAGACGCGGATCGAGATGCTCGCGGGGCCGCGCCGGCTGTGGCGCAACGCGTTGCGGCACAGGTTCCACATGACCTGGTTGAGATGGCTGCGATCGAACAGGACTTCGGGATCAGCCGCGCACTCGATGCGGAAAATGCCGGGATCGATTTTCTCGATCTGCGAGAACTGATCGACGAAGCCGCTCAGGAAATCGACGAGCTTGAAGCGCTCGCGGTGCGCGCGGTCGCCGCGGTTCAACCGCAGCACGTCGTTCACCATGCGGTCCAAGCGGCGGCTGTTCTCGTTGATGATGGTGATGAGGCGCGCCGAGGTGTCGTTCACGCCGGGCTCCTCCTGCAGCAGCTGCGCGGCGTGGCTGATCGCGCCGAGCGGGTTCCTGACCTCGTGCGCGATGTTGGCGGTAAGGCGCCCCAGCGCGGCCAGCTTCAACTGGCGCGCCTCGGCCTGGATGCGGCTCTGGTCCTCGAGAAAAATGACCGCGCCGACCTGTCTGCGACTCCCGCCGATCGGCACGAAGCGCGCACTGACGTTGTTCCGGAACGGCGTGCGCGGGCCGGCATCCACGCCCATGCGGCTGCGCCATTCCTCGAATTGCGCGGCAAGCGGCGGCGCGTATTGGGCGAGCGTCGCCTCCCCGCGCCCGCCCGGCAGCGGCCCCAGCAACTGTTCGGCCCTCGCATTGCACTGGCGGATCGCCCCGCGCTCGTCCACCACCAGCACGCCGTCCTGCATGTCGCGGATCACGAGCTGGTTCACCTGCTCCATGTTGGCGAGGTCGATCTCGCGCTGGGCGGCGAGCTGCTCGCTCGCCACCGTGTAGCGCGTAAGCGCGTGAGCGAGCCAGGCGATCGCGAAGTAGGCCGCCGACAACAGCCCCGCCTGCACGAACTGGGTCTCGGGGACGTCGAGCTTCAGCACCTCATAGGTCTGCTCCAGCAGCACCCCGATGCTGGCGAGCGCGGCGAGAAACAGCGTCAACCGGCCGCGGCTGATCAGTCCCGCGCCGGCCAGCGTGGTCAGCAGCAGCAAGCCCAGCCCGCTGGAAATGCCGCTGCTTGCGTAGAGCAGGAGCATGATGAAGCCGACGTCGGCGGCCACCTGGAGCGTCAGCTGCAGGTTGAAACGCCGGCGCGCGCTGATCAGCACGAAGCACGCGACGCTGAACATCAGGTAGGTGACGTTGGCGACAACGAACAGCGTGAGATCGCGCGAGCCGAACCAGAGGCTCTGCCCCCAGATCGCCACGCTCATGAGCAGCAGCAGCGCGACGAGCAGGCGGTAGACGTTGAAATAGAACAGCGAGCGCCAGAACGGCTCGGGATGCGCTCCGGCGGCCGCAAGGTGATCGGCTTCCCACTGCGCTGGCCGCTCGGCGCCGACCGGGTTCATCA
Source organism: uncultured Streptomycetaceae bacterium (assembly GCA_964476235.1). Lineage (GTDB taxonomy): Bacteria > Pseudomonadota > Gammaproteobacteria > Burkholderiales > SG8-41 > SG8-41. Next base: position 1,736 of record CAYYZZ010000065.1, read on the forward strand.
GGACCGCCGCCCGGCCTGGTGCGCCCGCTGATGCTCGGCGGAGCAGAAGAAATTACCCTGCGTGGTGATGCTCTCGCTGCGCGGCAGATGCACGCCGCACTGGGCGCACTGGACCATGTCTTCGCCGCCTGCGGCGGGCGGTTTCGACTCGCCGCGGTCAACGCGGCGGCGGTAGCTCTTCAGGATCCAGTAGACGAGCAGCAACCCGAGGACGAGGAGAATGATTTTCGCCAATCAGCGCTCCGATGCCCGGTTTGGTGACGGTTTAGTGTGCCCCAACCTCCGCTACGCGTCGAGGGCGGGAACGCCCGGCGGCGCGGGGGAGCGGGGGAGCGGGAAAGAATGGTCGGGGTGAGAGGATTTGAACCTCCGACACCTGCGTCCCGAACGCAGTGCGCTACCAGGCTGCGCTACACCCCGACTTGATGCAAGAGTTGGCAGTGGTCAGTCATCAGTTTGCAGTCCACGAAAAAAACGCGCGGCGTGGCCGCGCTCTTGCGACACTGGCAGCCGAACGCTGCCAACTGCCAACTGAATACTGCCAGCTAGTAGCTCCGCGTCACCGCGAAGTCCGCTAATTGTAGCAAATAATCGCGTTCCCTTGAATTCGGCAGGCGCGCGAGCGCCTCGCAGGCGGCGCGCGACTCCCGTCGCGCCTGCTCGCGCGAGTAATCGAGCGCGCCGGTGGAACGGATCACCTCGATCACCGCGGCAAGCTCGTCGCGCCCGCCGTGCTCGATGGCGCGCCGGACCAATTGCGCCTGCTGCGGGGTGCCGTGCTTGATGGAATAAATGAGCGGCAGCGTAGGCTTGCCTTCCGCGAGGTCGTCGCCCAGATTCTTGCCGATCACCGCCTGATCGCCGGAGTAATCGAGCACATCGTCGACCAGCTGGAACGCGGTGCCGAGGTGCGTGCCGTAATCGGCGATCGCGTCCTCCTGGTCGCGCGGCGCGGCGCCCAGGATCGCGCCAAGACGCGTGGCGGCCTCGAACAGCTTCGCCGTCTTGTAGCGGATCACCTCGAGGTAACCCTTCTCCTCGACGTCGGGGTTGTGGCAGCTCATCAACTGCATCACCTCGCCCTCGGCGATCACGTTGGTCGCATCCGCCAGCACCCGCAGCACGCGCAGGCTGTCCACTTCCACCATCATCTGGAACGCGCGCGAATAGACAAAATCACCAACCAGAACGGCGGTGGCGTTGCCGAATAGCGCGTTGCCCGTGGCCTGTCCGTGCCGCAGCTCGGATTCGTCCACGACGTCATCGTGCAGCAGCGTCGCGGTATGGATGAATTCGACCACCGCGGCGAGCTCGTGGCGATGCGGCCCGCGGTAGCTGAAAGCGCCTGCCGAGAGCAGCAGCAGCATCGGGCGCAGGCGCTTGCCCCCGCCGCCGACGATGTATTCCGCCACCTGGCGGATCAGCTGCACGCCGGAATCGAGGCGGGCGCGGATCACGCCGTCCACGGCGCGCATGTCCGCCTCCATGAACCCGCGTATTGCCTCCAGCGTCACCGTTTCACCCCGCGAAAAAGAGGGTGGATGATACCAGTAAAAAATCGTGCCAGACCCGCGTTCCCGGGGTGCCTTAACCGGTTGATGTGAAAAGGAGACCACCGGGGGCCGCCGGCACGATTTTTTTGACTAAACAGCGCAATTTTTGTAGAATGCGCGGCTCTTCAACCCAGGCTTAACAGGCGGCGATATGTACGCGGTGATCAAGACCGGCGGCAAGCAGTACCGGGTCAGTGCCGGCGAAAAACTGAAGATCGAGCAGATTGCCGCGGAAGTCGGGCAGGAAATCCTGCTCGAGGAAGTCCTGCTGGTGGCCGATGGCGACGCGCTCAAGATGGGCGCGCCCCTCGTCGCCGGAGCCAAGGTCAAGGCCAGGGTGCTCAAGCACGGCCGCGGCGACAAGGTGCACATCTACAAGATGAAGCGCCGCAAGCACTACCGCAAGAGCCAGGGGCACCGCCAGAACTACACCGAGATCGAGATTCTCGGCATCGCGGCGTAATAGTAATGGAATGAGGGGATACTCCCCTCATGCACCCCTACATCAGGGGCCGTTTCAATCAAACTGAAACGGCCTGTAAGGGGGAACGAGTGAGGGGATACTCCCCTCAAGCTCCCCTGAGACGGTTTAACGGCATTTACAGGTAACGGCATGGCACATAAAAAAGCAGGCGGCAGCTCGCGCAACGGGCGCGACTCGCAATCGAAGCGCCTCGGCGTGAAGCGCTACGGCGGCGAGCTGGTGAGCGCGGGCTCGATCATCGTGCGCCAGCGCGGAACCCAGGTGCACCCCGGCGCGAACGTCGGCATGGGACGCGACCACACACTGTTCGCAAAGGTGACCGGGCGCGTGCTGTTCGCGCAAAAAGGGCCGGACAGCCACAAGCTGGTGAGCGTCGTTCCCGCCTGATCCGGCACGGCGCTCATCGAGAAGCCCTGTCACGCGACAGGGCTTTTTTGTTTCGGGCGCCATGGCCGGAGTGTCGAGTTTTGAATGTTGAGTGTTGAATGGGCCGCGGTCTGCCTTGAAACTCAAAATTCAACATTAAACATTCAACATTGATTTATGAAATTCATAGATGAAGCCATGATCGAGGTCCATGCCGGCAAAGGCGGCGATGGAGTGGCCAGTTTTAGGCGCGAGAAGTTCGTCCCGCGCGGCGGCCCCGATGGCGGCGACGGCGGGCGCGGCGGCGGCATCCATGCCGTCGCCGACCGCAACATCAACACGCTGGTCGATTACCGCTTTGCGCGCATCCACCGCGCCAGGGACGGCGAGAACGGCCGTGGCTCCGACCAGTACGGGAAATCGGCGGCCGATGTCCTGCTCCGCGTGCCGGTCGGAACGGTGATAAGCGACCTGGAAACAGGGGAAACGATCGCCGATCTCGGACGCGACGGCGAGCGCGCGCTGCTCGCGGCGGGCGGCGCTGGCGGCATCGGCAACCTGCACTTCAAATCGAGCATCAATCGCGCCCCGCGCCAGTTCACGCGCGGCGGCGAAGGCGAGCACCGGCGGCTCAAGCTCGAGCTGAAGCTCCTCGCCGACGTGGGCCTGCTCGGCATGCCCAACGCGGGCAAATCCACGTTGATCCGCGCCCTGTCGGCCGCGCGCCCCAAGGTGGCCGACTACCCCTTCACCACGCTCGCGCCCAGCCTCGGCGTGGTGCGGGCGGACGTGAACCGCAGCTTCGTTCTCGCCGATATTCCCGGGCTGATCGAGGGCGCAGCCGAGGGGGCGGGACTCGGCCACCAGTTCCTGCGCCATCTCGCGCGCACGCGGCTCTTGCTGCACCTGGTGGACATCGCTCCGCTCGATACCGGCACCGACCCCGTGCGCGAGGCAAAAGCGATCATCAATGAGCTCCGGAAATACGACGAGACACTCTACCGCAAGCCGCGCTGGGTGGTGGTGAACAAGATCGACATGATCCCCGCCGAGGACCGCGCCCGCACGGTCAAGCGCTTCCTCAAGGATTTGGGATGGAAAGACAAAAGCTTTATCATTTCCGCGCTCACCGGCGAAGGCTGTCGCGAGCTCTCCTTCGCGGTGATGAACCACCTCGATGAAACGCGCAAAGCACTAAACGCCCAGGACACAGAGGAAGCAGAGCAAGCCAAGGGAGGTTCGTAGTGTCCTCAGTGCTGGAGAAAGCGAAGCGGCTGGTCGTGAAAGTCGGCTCGAGCCTGGTCACCAGCCAGGGCCGGGGGCTCGACCTCGCCGCGCTCTCGCGCTGGGCGGAGCAGATCGCGCAACTGCGGCAAGCCGGGCGCCAGGTCGTGCTGGTCTCGAGCGGCGCGATCGCCGCCGGCATGCAGCGCCTCGGATGGGACAAGCGCCCGCACGCTCTGCACGAACTGCAGGCGGCGGCGGCCGTGGGCCAGATGGGCCTGATCCAGGCCTACGAAACCTGCTTCCGCAAGCACCAGCTGCTGACCTCGCAGATCCTGCTCACGCACGAGGACCTGGCGGACCGCAAGCGCTATCTCAACGCCCGCTCCACGCTGCGCACCCTGCTCGGCCTGGGCGTGGTCCCCATCATCAACGAGAACGACACGGTCGCCATCGACGAGATCCGCTTTGGCGACAACGACACGCTGGCGGCGCTGGTCACCAACCTGATCGAGGCCGACGCCCTGGTGATCCTCACCGACCAGGCCGGCCTCTACGACCGGGACCCACGCAAGGACGCCGCAGCGACCCTGATCGCAGAAGCCCGGGCGGACGACCCGGCGCTGGAAGGCATGGCGGGCGGCACCGGCAGCCACATCGCGCTCGGCGGCATGCTCACCAAGGTGCTCGCCGCGAAGCGCGCCGCGCGCAGCGGCGCGCACACCGTGATCGCCTCCGGGCACGAGGACAACGTGCTGCCGCGGCTCGCGGGCGGCGAGCGGATCGGCACGCAACTCATCGCCGAGCGGGCCACGCTCGCGGCGCGCAAGCAGTGGCTCGCCGACCACCTCCAGGTCCGCGGCAGCCTCACGCTCGACGCCGGCGCCGTGAAGGCGCTTACGGCGCAGGGCAAGAGCCTGCTCCCGATCGGCGTGTTCGAGGTCAGCGGGGAATTCGAGCGCGGCGAGGCGGTCAGCTGCCTCGACGAGACGCGGCGCGAGATCGCGCGCGGCCTCGTCAACTACAGCGCGGCCGAAACGCGCCGCATCCTACGCACCCCGTCCGGTGAAATCGAGGCCAAGCTCGGCTATGTGGATGAGCCCGAGCTGATCCACCGGGATAACCTGGTCCTGCTGTAGGGAATCCGGGCGCTGCCTAATAGCGGTTTCGGGGGCCGTACCGTAACGACTGCAGGGCGTCCTTGACGCTCCTGACCGGGAATTTCTCCGGGCAGAGGAAGTCTACGTAGAGCACGCCGTGATGGCGGTTGACCTCCTGGTACACGATGCGGCGCCATTGCGGGTCGCGCGCCCGCACCCAGCTGCCGTCCGCGCGCCCGATGGCGTAGTACTTCTGCTGGCGCATGTCACAGCGCATGCCCTCGAAGGTGACGTTGGTTGCGCCGCCCGCGGTTTTGACCACGAGCGTGTAGCGCACGACTCCGTCCTCCCCTACCGACAGTGACTGGGCGTCGATGAAGAAATGGTGCGGGCTCGCCCCGCCCGCCTCGAACGGCAGCAGGTTTTCGGGCTTGGGATAGGCCGGGATACTCGCCTCGATTTCCTTCCAGGGCTTCTTGCCCTCGTCGAAATCGATGTCCCACTGGTACCACTTTTCCTGCGCCGAGGCGGTAACTACCGTGAGCGCCACAAGGGCGGCGATGGCGCCATGGATGCAGCGCGCAATCCTGGGAAGAAAACGGGTGGCCATTATCGCCAGCGGGTCGCTCGTCAGCGTAGAGAAGTCCCCGCGAGCATAGCAAGCCGAGTGCGCGGCAGGCAACCTCGCTGCCGGTGACTATCCGGTCAGGTCGGCGGCCAGGGACACGCGCACCGCGGGAGCAATGCTGGCATTGACGACGGAATATTCGGGGTGGTCGATGCCCGCGACGAGCTGCGCGCCTTTCTTCAGCGCCTGCGCCATGGCGCGATCGAGCTCGAAGCGCAGGAAATGCACCGAGGACGTCTTCTCGGCGTTTTCACGCTCGAGGTCTTCGTCGGCTATGGCGTAAACCCGGGGATGCCCCTCGACCTGCACCCAGACCCGATCCTCGACGCCGATCAGGCGGGTGAGCATCTGCTGCCGCTCCGTCACGTCGGGGTACTCGATCAGCATCGTCGCCTTCCAGTTACTGCCGTCGGGGACCAGCGGGTTGTAGACGTCGAGCTCGTCCTGGATGCCCGCCTCCTCGAAGATGCGTTCGACCCGCAGCATTTCCTGGACTTGGTAGCGGATGGTGAGCTCATCCTCGAAGAGCAGGGTGACGTGCTCGCCGAGGGCAAGCGCGCGGTTCTTCTTGTGGGCCATCACGCGCTCGCGGAATTCCGGCCGCGCCTTGGCATAGGCTTCCAACGTCATCAGGCTGTCACGAGTGATCCGGGGCATCGGTCTACCTTGAGAAATCTGGATGTGAGCGGTCACTTACAGGCCCGCATTACAGACCGTAGGCGATGCGTATCAGTGAAATGGGGTGCTGCTTCTCCGCCCGGGTTTCGCCCATTCCCTGCAGGATATGACGGCCGGCGATGGCGCAGTCGGAGCTCACATAATCAGGGCCGGGCTCCGCCATTTGGCGGAATACCGGGCGGCCGATCTTCATCGAGTTCTCGTAGTACTCCGCCTTCACGCCCCAGGTGCCGTCGTGCCCGGCGCAGCGCTCGACGGTGGTGACCCGGGTATCGGGCACCATCTCGAGCAGCTCGCGCGTCTTCTGCCCCATGTTCTGCACCCGCAGGTGGCAGGGCACGTGGTAGGACACCTTGCCCAGCGGCTTCTCGAAATCGGTCTTGAGCAGACCGTCCTTGTGGCGCAGCACCAGGTACTCGAAGGGGTCAAACATCGCTTCCGCCACCGCCTTGACCTCGGCGTCGTCCGGGAACATCAGCGGCAGCTCCTGCTTGAACATCAGCGTACAGGAGGGCACCGCGGTGAGGATGGCGTAGCCTTCCCGCGCCAGTTTGGCGAGCGCCGGCACGTTAGCCTCCTTGTTGCGCGCCACCGCCTCGAGGTCGCCCAGCTCGAGCTTGGGCATGCCGCAACAGGCTTCTTTCTCGACCACGACCGCGGGAACCTCGTTGTGCTCGAGCACCTTCAGCAGGTCGTGCCCGATGCCGGGCTCGTTGTAGTTCACGTAACAGGTCGAGAACACGGCAACCTTGCCCGGCGTGCTCTTGCCGTCGCGCACCGGGAAAGCGGCGCTGGCCCGGGCGTTCCCGCGGAACGTCGCGCTCGCGTACTCGGGAAGAACGCGGTCCTTGTGCACGCCGAGCGCCTGTTGCATGAGTCCCCGCGCCAGGCCGGTCTTGTTCACGGCATTCACGAACTGCACCACGACCGGGATCGTCGCGAGCTTGCCCATGGCGTCGGTGCTGGAGAGCAGCTTGTCGCGAAAGCTCACCTCGCCCTTGCGGAACTTGACCGCCTTGGCGCGCAGCATCAGGTGCGGGAAGTCCACGTTCCAGGCATGCGGCGGCACGTACGGACACTTGGTCATGTAGCACATGTCGCACAGATAGCACTGGTCCACGACCTTGCCGAAATCGGCCTTCTTGACCCCGTCGACCTCCATCGTCGGGCTCCCGTCCACGAGGTCGAACAGCGTCGGGAACGCCGTGCAGAGGTTCACGCAGCGGCGGCAGCCGTGGCAGATGTCGAACACGCGCTCGAGCTCTTTCCCGAGCTTGGCCTCGTCGTGGAAATCCGCCGATTTCCAGTCGAGCGGGTGCCGGGTGGGAGCCTCGAGGCCCCCTTCACGTGCGGTCATTGTGACCTTGAGGGATGAGGCCCGTTACAACCCTCTGATTGCAATCCGGTGGGGTTGCGTTACTCATCACGCTTCGGGAAGCAGGTTGTAACGGGCTGAATGATCAGGGATGAGGGATGAAAAAAGCGGAAGGCGAAATTCCGCCCCCCGCTTTTATTTCCTGTGCCCGCTCAGTCGGCCAATGCGTCCAGGGCCTTCTGGAAGCGGTTGGCATGCGAGCGCTCCGCCTTGGCCAGTGTCTCGAACCAGTCGGCTATCTCGCCAAAACCTTCCGTGCGCGCGGCCTTGGCCATGCCGGGGTACATGTCGGTGTACTCGTGGGTCTCGCCGGCGATCGCGGCCTTCAGGTTGTCGCGCGTCTTGCCGAACGGCAGGTCGGTCGCCGGGTCACCACAGGTTTCCAGGTATTCGAGATGCCCGTGGGCGTGGCCGGTTTCGCCTTCGGCGGTGGAACGGAACACCGCGGAAACGTCGTTCTGGCCTTCGACGTCGGCTTTCGCAGCGAAATAGAGATAGCGTCGGTTTGCCATCGATTCACCGCCGAAGGCCGCTTTCAGGTTGTCGTGCGTCTTCGATCCTTTGAGTTGCATGGTAACTCCTTATAATCAGATACTTAAATATACTGAACCGCACTGGGGAAGCCGTTACGCACCGTTACGGCCGACGCAAAAATTAGACTAAGTCTAATCTGTGAATTGAGTATAAGAAGGCGGATAGCGCCGTGTCAAGAGTCCCGGCCCAGTTGCCTCCTTCCTCTGTCAGCCCGTCAGGATAGAAGCAGCCCGTCAGGATAGAAGCGGCCGTGTCAGCGCGCCAGCATGGACTCGATTTCCGAGAAAGTGCGCGCGATCTCGCTGGTCTGGATCGACACGCCGAGCTGACGCGCGATCTGGGTGGCGGAGTAAAGCCCCCTGACGACCTGCCGGCCCTTGGGGTCGCGATCCACCACGATGGCATGCTGGCGCCCCGCTCTCAGGAGCGTGGCGACGATATGGCCGACTTTTGCCGTCCGCACGTCCGCCATGCTGAGCACCTCCAGGCGTTCCTGGGGCGTCATGATGTCGCGCACCAGCACTTCCTCGCGGCGCAACCCGCGCTCGGAAGCAGCTAGAACCGGCTTCTCGCCGAGGCTATCGGTGGCCGTGATGAGGCCCACTACCTTGCGGTCCTGGTCGACGACGAGCAGCAAGCGGACCCCGCGCTGGATCATGCGCCGATGCGCCTCATCCACGGTATCGCCGGGCAGGATGATGACGGCGGTCACGCGGGTAAGATCGGTCATGACGCTCGCCGCCGCCTCATCGAGCGTGATTTTCTCGGGAACGACCTGGCTCGGCTGGGCATAGCCCGAGCCTGCCTGCAGCATGACGGACGGCAGGGGTGGATAGTCTCGCAGCACGGCGGCCTATCCCCTCTGCAGCACGCCAGCCGCTGCGCGTTGCCCGCGCGGCTTACGCTCGGTGCGGCGCTTCAGGTAGGGCGCGAGTTCCTCGAGTGCCCGATGGTAAACCTCGCGCTTGAACTCGATCACCGCTTCCATCGGAACCCAGTAATCACTCCAGCGCCAGGCGTCGAACTCGGGCTTGCTCGAGGAGCGCAACCGCACATCGCTGTCACGGCCAATCAATCGCAGCAGGTACCAGATCTGCTTCTGGCCGCGGTAGTTGCCGCGCCATTCCCGCCGGATCCACCGGTCGGGCACGTCGTAGCGCAGCCAGTCGCGGGTGCGCCCGAGGATGTGCACGTGCTGCGGATCGAGCCCCACCTCTTCCTTGAGCTCGCGGTACATGGCAGCGTCCGGGGCCTCACCCTGTTTGATGCCGCCCTGCGGGAACTGCCAAGCATGCTCCCTGACCCGCTTGCCCCAAAATACCTCGTTTTTACAATTACATATAACGATGCCGACATTGGAGCGGTAGCCCTCGCGATCGATCATGCGAATCCCCCGAAAATTCGTGCTGTTGACACGATTTTTTCACAATTCGGACTCAAACAAAAGCCTAGCAGCTTGTCGAGCCTTCGCCCCGACAAGCTGCTAAATGGAACGACAGGTTGGTTGCGAGGGGTGGCAGTCTGAACGACGATTCTGGGCCAATAAATACCCCATTACAGCCTGTCGGCTCGGTAGCAACCACGAGCGACTACCCATGCGTTCACACCGACCGTTCATGACCCCAAGTCCGACAGGCTGCTGGCGACCCGTCACGCCTCGCCGGATACATAGAGGCGCCCGTCGTCGCAGCGATTCATCT
>CAYYZZ010000066.1:0-1107 GCA_964476235.1 uncultured Streptomycetaceae bacterium
CAAGGTTCAAGGTTCAAGGTTCAAGGTTCAAGGTTCAAGGTTCAAGGTTCAACAACGTTTGGGCGTTGTACCTTGAGCCTTGTCCCTTGCAACTTGTACCTGCCGTTATTCTGGCTTGACGCCGGCCATCTCCACGGCCTTGGCCCATTTGACCAGTTCCGCGCGCAGGAACTTGGCGAACTCCGCCGGGCCGGTGCCGGCCGGCTCGAAGCCGTCATTCGCGAACCGTTCCCGTATGTCCGGGGCATTCATGATCCTGACGATCTCCTTGCCCAGCATGGCGACCACGTACTTCGGCGTGCCGGCCGGGGCGAAGACCGCATACCAGGACGCGGCGTCGAAACCGGGCACGCCCGACTCGTGTATGGTCGGCACGTCGGGCAGCACGCTGCTGCGCTTCAATATCGACACGCCCAGCGCCCGGATCTTGCCCGCCCGGATCTGTCCCAGCGCCGACGGAATGGAAGAAAAGACCGCCTGAACTTCCCCGCCGACCAGCGCGATGATGGAAGGCGCGCTGCCCTTGTACGGCACGTGCGTCATCTGCACGCCCACCATCGCGTTCATGATCTCCATCTCCAGGTGGGTGACGTTGCCGATTCCCCCGGAGCCGTAGACCAGCTTCTTCGGCTGCGCCCTGGCCAGCGCGATCAGCTCCTTCACGTTGCGCGCGGGAACGGATGGATGCACGATCAGGACGGAAGGCCCGATCGCGATCAATCCGACCGGGGCGAGATCCTTGCGGACATCGAACGGCAGGCTCTTGAAGAGCGTCGGGCTCGAGATAGTGGAATTGGCCATCAGCAGCGTGTAGCCGTCCGGCGTCGCCTTTGCGACGTAACCGGCAGCGATGTTGCCCGCGGCTCCCGGCCGGTTGTCCACGACCACCGTTTGACCGAGCGCTGTGCCAAGCGGCTGGCCGACGGTCCGCGCGGACATGTCGACACCCCCGCCCGGCTGGAAGCCAACAACGAGCCGGATCGGCTTGTAGGGATAGGGCTGCGCCAGTAGCGGAGCCGGCGACACGGCGCTAGCCGCCAACGCGGCGAAGCTCAGGAGCGAAAGCGTTCTGGTCATGAGCCCTTTCAAGTTTCAAGTTTCAAGTTT
>CAYYZZ010000066.1:1207-11197 GCA_964476235.1 uncultured Streptomycetaceae bacterium
TCAGGAGCGAAAGCGTTCTGGTCATGAGCCCTTTCAAGTTTCAAGTTTCAAGTTTTTTAGAATCCGGGCCTTGTAACTTGCTCCTTGCACCTTGCAACTTTTTTTGCCCCTGGTGCTGTTACCTGAGCACCGCGGTCACGGGCGTGTAACAAACCCCCTGCCGGCTCGTTGAAGCGTCTTTCGCATCGCCCGCGGACAGCACGGCCAGCGCGCGGTAGGGCGTTGTCATGTGAAAACCCACCGACTTGAGCCACAGTGGCTGCCGCGATGCCGGCGGAAAGTCGCCGGGTCTAGCGGCATCGAACACCAGGATGGCCTGGTCGTTGCCGACGGCGGGCGCCGTCGCCCCGGTATCGAACAGGTTGCGTATCCAGACCTGGTATGCCGGGCGGTAACGGGTGCTCCACGTGCCGCCCCCGCCGATATTCTTGTACGGCGTGCTTTCGAAGACGGCCGCCGAATCCACGTTGTACATAGCCATGTAACGCGGCGGCGCGGCATCCCCCATGATCTTGAAACGCTGCGCCGTGCGGAATCCCGGAACGCCCAGCATGATCCGTGTTTGCGCCGTATACGTTTCGTTCCATTCCTGCTCGAGTTCCGGCAGGGAAAATGCATGTTCGACCATGTAGATCATATGGGTGATGGGTGATACTTTTGTTCGTTGCGCTCAAGTGGCGCCGCGGCGAGGTTGCAACGCCTCGCTCCGGGCGCGAAAGATACCGCGCATGGCACGGTAAAGCCTGGGAATCAGCCAGAACAAGAGCAGGACAAAAAGCGCCAGCCCGATCAGGAACGCCAGCGGGTGCGCGATCATCATCCACAATCCGCCGAGCAACAGCGCCTCTTCGCTAAACGACGCGGCCCAGTTGCTGAACGGCTCGGGCGAGGTGTTGATCAACGCGCGCGTTCCAGCCTTGGCGACGTGGGTGCCAGAGGCAATCGCACCGCCCAGTATCGCGGCCACCGCCACCAGCACCGGATCGCCCTGGCCGACCGCCGCGCCGGCCAGTATCGCGCCGGCAGGAATGCGGATGAAGGTGTGCACGCCGTCCCAGATGCTGTCGAATCCCGGAATCTTGTCGGCGAGAAATTCCGCCGTGAGCATGATGCCGGAAGCCGTCAGCACCCAGGGATTGCCGAGCACGTCGAATGCGGCGGGCAACGGAACGACCTGGAAATGCACGAGCAGGCCAATAATGAACAACGTGAGATACAGGCGCAACCCGCTTGCCCACGCGAGCCCGGCGACGAGGGCGAAGGTTCCGATTACCGTGTGAACGTCATCACTCATCACCGGATGCAAGCCTATTGCCTGATTCAAGGGGTCTGTTCCCCAGGGTTTTTCTGGCTTGATTCCACTTTACTACTTTTTATTCGCCCCCGGGCGGCTTGTTGTTGCCGCACACAGCACGACGTAAACTGGCCGAATGCTCGAATGGACCGAATACGCCAAGATATTTCTGGCCCTGCTGGTGATCGTCAATCCCGTAGGCGCCGTGCCCCTGTTCGTCAGCATGACCGCGGAAAACAACGGGGAAGAAAAAAAACGGATCGCCCGGATTGCCAGTACTTCCGTCGCCGTGGTCCTGATCATCGCGGCAATCGGCGGCCAGCCGCTGCTCGCCCTGTTCGGCATCACGATAGCGTCCTTCAAAGTGGGGGGCGCGATCCTGATCCTGTTGATCGCCATTGCGATGATGCACGGCGAGATGAGCGGAGAGATGCAGACGCCGGAGGAGGCAAAGGAAGCCGCGTACAAGGAACGCATTGCCGTGGTGCCGCTCGCGATACCGCTGCTTTCCGGGCCCGGCGCCATCTCGACCATAATTATTTACGCCACCGCCCGATCCTCGCTGGGGCATCTCGCCGCCATCATTGCATGCGCCGTTCTGGTAGCGCTCGTGACCTGGATTGCACTGCGCGTCGCAACCCCCGTGAGCACATGGCTCGGGAAAACCGGCGTCAACATTGCCATGCGGCTGATGGGATTGCTGCTTGCCGCGGTGGCCGTGGAGATTTTCGCCAGCGGGATTGTCGTGCTGCTGCCTGGACTGTCCTGAGGTTCAAGGTTCAAGGTTCAAGGTTCAAGGTTCAAGGTTCAAGGGTTTTAGAATCTAGCCCTTGTAACTTGTTCCTTGTAACTTGTGACTTGGACCTTGCCGTCCCCTGAAGCGGGCTAGCCCGGAAGCTTGTCGCCGTCCGGCGGCGCCGCAACTTCGAACGCATTGGCGATCCCCGACACCAGCGCGAAGTAACCCATGACTGCGGTCAACTCGACCAGCCATTGCACGCCGTAGCGGTTCTTGAGCGCGTCGAAGGTCGCCTGGTCGACGCGGTTCGTGCGCACCAGTTGCCGGGCATAGGTCACGATCTCCCGCTCCTCCACCGGAAGCTTGCCCGGGTCGCCCTTCGCGCGGATGAGTTCGATAGATTCCTCGCGAACGCCGTTGCGGCGGGCCGCGGCGACCTGGGCCGCCCACACATACGCCGCCTCGTGTTCGCGCGCCGCGGCCAATATGGCGACCGACCGGAGCTTGCCCTCGACGATGCATTCGTTGTGAATGAACGGGACCAGGGGAATTAGCTGCGCCGCCAGCTTCGGGCTGTGGAGCAGCATGCTGAACGGCCCGCGAATTTGACCGAACACTTTCACGACCGCGTCGGCAGCGGCGTGGTGCTCGACGGGCAGTTCGGATTTGGCGGTAATCGGCGTAATGCGCGGCATGATGGCCTCTTTGATGTCTAGTTGGCAGTCGGCAGCCGTCCGTTGGCAGTAACTGCAAACTGCTTACTGCCTACTGCAAACTGCCTACTGCAAACTGCCTACTGCAAACTGCAATGTTAGGCTGTTCGCGCAGCAACTATTCAGTCTTGATGTTTGCGCGCTGCGCCACCTGGGCCCACTGCTTCAGTTCCTTCTTGACCAGGTTGTCGAGCGTTTCGGGCGTGCCGCCGACCAGGGTCACGCCGATCTTGGCCGTTGTATCTTTCACGTCCTGCTGCGCCAGGATCCTGTTGACATCGCCGTTGAACTTGCCGATCACGGCCGGCGGCGTCTTCGCCGGCACCATTACGCCGGTCCAGGCTTCGACGATCATGCTGGGGTAGCCCGCCTCGACGATCGTGGGCACGTCCGGCAGCACCTGGGTGCGCTGCGGGCTCATCACCGCCAGCATGCGCACTTTTCCACCTTGCACCAGCGGCCTGGCCGTCTGAAACACCATCATGCTGGCCCCCACGTGGCCCGCGACGAGATCGTTCATGACGCCGGCCGTGCCTTTGTACGGAACATGAACCATCTTGGTGCCGGTCTCGTGCTGGAACAGCTCCATCGTCAGGTGGAACACGCTGCCGGTGCCCGCCGACGCGTAGTTGAGATCGCCCGGACGCCGCTTCGCCTGCGCGACCAGCTCTTTCACCGTCTTGGCCGGAAAGTAGTTGCTGACGACCAGGCTCAACGGGCTCGTGCCCATCAGTATCACCGGGGCAAAGCTGCGCTGCGGGTCGTACGGCAGCTTGGAGTTCACCGCCGGTATCGTGCTGAAAGCGGTCGAGGTGAACAGGTAGGTGTAGCCGTCGGGAGCGGCGCGCGCCACGGAATCGATGCCGATGATGCCGGCCGCGCCCGGGCGATTCTCCACCACGATCGGCACGCTCCAGCTCTTCGACAACTGAACCTGCATCAGCCGCGACAGCGTATCGGCCGCGGTGCCCGGCGTGAACGGCACGACGAACAGGATCGGCTTGGCCGGGTACTCCTGGGCGTTGGACAACGACGACGCCGCTGCGGCGCACAGCAGCGCTGCTGCAACAGTCAACTTGCCTGGCTTCATGTGGATCTCCCCTGTAATCAAAACAGTTGATCGGTAATCCGTCTTAGACGGCGACGTGCGGCTCGCCTTTCCGGTGCTTTACCGCGTCCAGCGCGTGCTTTTTGAAATCAGCGTCCACCGGCAGCACCATCGAGGCCGAGCGGACGAGCTGGTCCGCCGGCTCGAGGCCCGGCGCGCGGCCGCCTTCCTGCACGGCCTTCACGGCCTTGAGGAGCCGCTGCCGCGCCAGGATGATGGCGTTGTCGGTCGATACCAGCATCTCCGTCGTGCGGTCCGCGATGGTCCCGATGCTCTCCTGCACCGATGCGTCCTGCATCGCGAGCCCCTTGACGCCGTTGTAGTGGCGGCCGCTCTTCTGCTTGGCACGGTCGATCAGGTAATCGTTGGTGCGGTTGGCCACGGGACGGAAGGTGCCGGGTATCAGATCGGCGTGAACGCCGTAGCCGTCCTTGATCAACTCTACGTCTTTCTCGGGTATCGGCGCGGTGGGATGAAAGGTCATGGACCAGGCCATGCAGTTCTCGTCGTCCATGGGCACCCACGCATGGCCGTTCAGCGCGTTGTTCGCGTACGGCGGAATCATCGTGTACCAGGGCATGATGTACTGCGTGATGCGCCAGTAATAGCTCCCGGGGTCCGCATCGCGCCGCGCCCCGATCAGCAGGCCGCCGGGCGCATCGAGGATGTCGAACGTGGTCTTGATCGATTTCACGAGCCTCGCGCCGCCGGTGTTCTTGTGGAACGGGTCGGTGGCCATGTCGCCCCGGTGCAGGAACGACACGTGGCTGGAGTCGATGCCGCCCTCGATCGCCTGCAGGTAGTTGCTCTCCTGCCAGCGTTTGGTGACGACGCGGTGCGACGGGGGCAGGTCCACCCACTCGAAGCCCGGCAATGGCGGTTTTTCCGCCGGCGGGCCCATGTAGGCCCAGATGACGCCGCCCAGTTCCACGCAGGGATAGGACTTCAGCTTGATGCGCTGGCGCATGCCGCTCTCTTCCGGCTCGGAAGGCAGGTCCACGCACTGGCCGTTCACGTCGTACTTCCAGCCGTGGTACGGGCAGCGCAACCCGCACTCCTCGTTGCGCCCGAACCAGAGCGACACGCCGCGATGCGCGCAGAACTCGTCGATCAGGCCGAGGCGCCCTTCCGTATCGCGGAAGGCCACCAGTTTTTCTCCCAGCAGCTTCACGCGTACCGGCGGGCAATCCCGCTCCGGCAGCTCCGTGTCAAGCAGCGCGGGTATCCAGTAGCGCCGGAGCAGCTCGCCCATCGGCGTGCCCGGGCCGGTGCGGGTCAACAGGGTGTTCAACTCTTCAACAAGCATCTTCGTTCACCTCTCATCCAGGTTAACGGAAACGGCTAACGGTCACTTTTCGCGCACCCGGGCGCCGTCGATATCGATCTTACTGCCGAATGCCAGCAGCTTGGTGAGTTCGCGCGTGTTCCTGACCTTGTCCAGCGACCACAGGAGCTCGATCAGCCTGCCCGCGCGCTGCGCGCCGGCGATCGGCTCGACGTTCTCGCGCAGCTTGTCGTTCAAGTCCACGTCGGAGAACGGATTTTTGTGATGCCCGGGGAACGGCCGCGCATCGCCCTTCACAACCGTGCCGTCATTCAACTCGATCTCGACGCGCGACAAATAGCCCATCTCCACGCGCTTGTGCTTGCCCATGGCGTGCGAGCCCAGCTCCAGCGCGGGCGCGCAGGTGATTTTCTTGATGAAAGCCTGCCGCGCGGGGTCGAGCACCACTTTCGGGCTGAAGCTCCCGACCGTGATGCTCCCGTCCAGCACCGCCGCCGCGACGATATAGGGCAGCGAATGGTCCGCGGTCTCGCGCGAGATCGGGTTCCACGGGTCCTGGCGGATCTTGACCAGGTGGTCGTAGGTGCCCTCCTCGGCGAACACGCGAGTCTGCTTGATCTTCGACAGGTCCTTGATCCGCGATCGCGCCTGTATGGCGGCCTGTATGGCGCTTTGCGCCACGGAACCGACCGGCCACCGTTTCATGAATGCTTCGTTCACCCTGGTGAGCGGACGCTTCGGATCCAGGCATTCGCGCAGCACCGGAACCGGGTCGTCCTTCATGTTCATCTTTTGTATGAAGCCGCACTTCCCGACGAACGGCCTGACCGCCGCCTCGACCCCCACCTGCGCCAGCAGGCAGGCCTGGAGCGCGTTCCTGGCGGCGTCGCTGCCGTTGAAGCGCTTCCACATGGAGAGGTCGCCGCGCTTGTTCAGCTCGCCCGATTCGATCTCGTCGCTCGCGAAATGGGGCACCACGGTCATGCCCATGGCTTCACGCGTCTGGTCGGCATTCAAATTCAGCAGTCTTGCGATAGCGGCGGTCGCGCCGAGGGTGGACAGATTCGTGTAGTCCCAGCCACCCGGCGCAGTCGAGAACGCATCGAATGCGGCTCCCACCATTTCATAACCGATGGCTACCGCCGAGAGCAGTTTTTTCCCCGGCGCGTTCGTCCATTCGGCAGCAGCGATCACGCCGGAGAGGATGTCGCTCGAATGACCGCTGTTGCGCCGCCCCACGAAGAAATCGTTGTAGTCGTGGCACCGCAGGAGAACGCCGTTCGTCAGCGTGGCAAGCTCGGGGGATGCGCGCTTCGGTGTACCCCAGAGCACGCATCCATTGCTACCGGCCGGAAAGCGGTAGGCATGCTTCCGCGCGTTCTGCGCAGCCGGATGCCGTAGCGCGGCAATCGAGACGGCGATTGAATCGATCAGCGCGGCTTTCGCCCCGCGCTCTGCACGCGCGTCGAGCTTGTCGGAAACATTGACCACATAATTCGCGATCAACTCGCCGACTTCGTCGCGGTATTGGAATTTATCCAAGTGACCCATCAGGTATAACCTTTCAGCGAGGCATTTTTCGCGGCGGGCTCGACGCCGAGGGCGGCAACCTCTTTCCCGACAGCAGCGGGAAGCAGCGACGAATCTTTCGTAAACGTGACGAAAAGCGCGTCTTAGGGGACAGACCACTAAAGATTGCTAATTGTGCTGTGTTACAAAAATGGTTTTCCCCCTCTGACGGACAAAAAATTAAGGCGTCTAAACTCCCTCTAAGGTGACACAGTACAACTAAGGGCTGATCTACTTCAACAATTTACTTAGTGGTCTGTCCCCTAAGGTTCTTACTGGCGTGGTTTATTGCTTCTGCGCGACGACCCGGCCTTCGGCGTTCACGAATACCCGGTAGCGGTTCTTGTCCTTGCAGGTGGCGATGTAGTCGTTATCACCCAGCCGTTGTGCGCTGACGACCTGGCCGCAGGGCAACCCGAGCAGCGCGATCGTGGACGTAAGGTCCTTGGCAAGCTCGTCCGCGGCAAACGACGGTCCGGCAAGGGAAGCCGTCATCACGACAACCAGGGCCCAACCCTTCACACGTTTGCTCATAGCGTTTCTCCCGCCATCAGGTTAGAGGTTCTTGAACTTGTCCGGGTCGGAAAGTATGCCCCAGATCGCCTCGCGTGACTCCACGATCGCGCGGGCCAGCGGTGCATCGCTGTCCTGCAGGAGAGAGAGCACCTTGAGGAGCAGCTGATCGTACGGCTGCCGCAGTTGGGCGAGCGTGGTTTTAATCCGTCCCTGGTAGTACCCCCGGAATTGATCCAGCAGGGCATCGACCTGGTTCTTGAGCGTGAGCTTGGTGAACACGCCGATGGCATCGGTCTCCTTGAGACGCTTCTCCAGCGATGTCAGGTCCAGCGGCGGCGCCGTCGGCTTAGGCGCCGGCGGGGCAGCGGTCGCCTTCTTCGGCGCCGGCTCCGTCGGTGCGGGAGACGCAACAACCTTGGCCGGAGGCTTCGCGGCGGGCGCTTCCGGCTTGGTGGCGCTCTGATTTGTGGAAGCGGTAGTGGGTACAGCTGGCGGAGCAACCGGCTCGACCGCAACAGCCCCGCCCTGCTTCGCCACAGGCTGGGGCGGTTTGACCGCGACAACGCTCCCCTGCTGCGCGGCGGGGGGCTTCTCCTGCATCGCGCCGGTCTTCGGCGGCTCGCCCTGAGGCGTGCGATGCGTCCCGGTACAACCCGCCGCCAGGACGATGAAGAGGAGTCCGAGGATGCGAACTACGAGCATCAATTGTTCTTCAACACGATAAATCATTCGGGACGGCCCTCATTTTCACTGGTATTCACGATTGGAACACGGAAAAAGGTGGGCTATCCCCCTATTTACCCTTAGTTACATTTCGCAAGGCGGGGTGCGAGCAGCCGACCTTAAAACTGACAGAAACCGGCTGAACTTACGCTGTTTTCAATGGGGTCTGTTCCCATTGATTCTGCACGCTTACGCTCGTGCTTCCGACAGCAAGAGTGACGTGCTAAGGCCGGAAAACACGTTTTGTTATCAGGAAAACCTTGAAGCTACAAAGACATAGCGTGGTCCGACCCGAAGGGGGTAACCGACCCTGATTATCCTGGCTCGTGCTTGATGCCGGTTTCCTTGATCAGCTTGCCGAATTTGGCGAGTTCCGATTTCAGATAATCGTGAAACTGCTCCGGCGTGCCGCCGGTGATGGTGGAGCCCCCCGCCGCGAATCGCTCCTGCATGTCGGGCATTTGCAGTATCGCCGCGATTTCCTTGTTAAGCCGCACGATGATCGCCTGCGGGGTGCGGGCGGGCGCGCCGATCGCGGACCAGACGGAGTTCTCATAGCCGGGGACGCCGGCTTCGGCGATCGTCGGCAGATCGGGCAGGGCAGCTACGCGCCTGGCGCCGGTCGTGGCGAGGGCGCGCACCCTGCCGGATTGAATGTGAGGTATGGCCGCAATGGCACTGCCGAACAACACGTGAATATGGCCGCCGACGAGATCGATCAGCGCCGGCGCGGCGCCCTTGTATGACACCGACGTCAACTTGATCTTGGTCATGAAGGCGAACAACTCGGCGGCAATATGATTGAAACCACCCATCCCCGTTGACCCATAGTTGAGCTCCCCGGGCTTCTGCCTGGCCAGCGCGATCAGTTCCTTCATCGTCTTCACCGGAACCGAAGGATGGACAACCAGCACGCCAGGCGTCGTCGCGACGTGGATGACCGGTGCGAAGTCCTTTAACACGTCGTACGGGAGCTTGTAGAGATACGGGTGCACCGCCCAGGTGCCGACAACGGAGATAACGAGGGTATGACCGTTGGCCGGCGCGCGCGCGACGATCTCCATGCCGATGATGCCGTTCGCGCCGCCGCGGTTGTCGATCACGATCGGCTGGCCGAGCCGTTCCTTGAGCTTCTCGGCCAGCATGCGTCCCTGGAGGTCGGCTACTCCGCCCGGAGCGAAAGGCACGACGAGACGAATCGGCTTCATCGGATAGGACTGTTGAGCAGTCGATGAGGTCTGGCCCTCCGCGTAGGGGCTCAGGCCTGCACACACCCCGCACAGCAGAAGCTTTGAGACTAGTTTCATTCTGATTCCTCCCGAGTCGTCGCCAAACCCGGTCGATCATGAGCGCGGCACGAGGCGTCGCGCCGGCGGCGCATCGGCCGTTGCCCTCAGTCCCCGGGACGCACCATCTTGGCGGTGGGGAAGACCGCCATGATGGCTGCCATCGCCACTTGTTCGTCCTGGTCGGAGGCGACGCCGGAGACGCCGATCGCGCCCAGGCATTCGCCGTCGACAATGATCGGGAGCCCGCCCCGCACCGTGAGGAGCGGCATGGACATCAGCGATACCCGGCCGCCGTTGACCCGGTCTTCCCACACCTTGCTCGAGCGCTGCGTGAGAGCGGAGGTGCGCGCTTTCTGTATCGCGATTTCGGGATTGCCTGGACGGGCTCCATCCATGCGGTGCAGCGCAACCAGCAACGCGCTGTCGTCCAGGATGGCCATCACGATGTTCCAATGGTTCTTGATCGCTTCGGCCTCGCCGGCGGCGAGCATTTTCTTCGCGTCGTCGAGCGTCAGTACGGGTTTGTACCGCATGAGTGCATTCCTCCCCTGTCAGCTTTCCTGGAAAGTATCGCGCCAAACCCCGGCGTATGACAAATGGGCGGGGACGTTATTCAGGGATGCGGGATGAGATGAGGGATGAGGGATGAGGGATGAGAGAGAACCGTCACCGCATCACCTCATCACCTCATCGCTGCATCACAACCGGCGCCACCGCCCCCGGCATCTACTTCTAACGGGGTCAGACCCCATCT